>DAOUPU010000097.1 GCA_030625995.1 Flavobacteriaceae bacterium | reverse complement strand
AAAATGTAAAATTTCGTTACGGATCAAGGGTTGAGGTATTTGATGATCTCAACTTAACTCTGAGAAAGGGGAATATTACGGCAATTGTTGGCGAAAGTGGCTCTGGAAAATCGACATTAATCTCCTTATTGCAAAATATGTACCCTCTGCAAAGTGGCAGTATTTGCATAGGTGATTTCGATCTGACATATATCGAAAACAAAAGTTTGAGACAGCTGGTAAGCGTTGTTCCACAAAAAATAGATCTATTTGCCGGAAATGTTATCGATAATATTGCCATAGGGGATTTTCAACCTGATATGGAACGAATATTAAAGATTTGCAAGAACATTGGCGTTTTAGAATTTATAGAATCACTTCCCAATAGTTTCAGTACCTATCTGGGAGAAAACGGGGCTACTCTTTCGGGTGGGCAAAAACAACGTATTGCTATCGCTCGTGCTTTATACAAACAACCTGAAATTTTAGTTCTGGATGAAGCTACATCTTCCTTGGATAGCACTTCAGAAAATTATATTCAGCACACTATAAAAAACTTAAGAGATCAGAATAAAACCATTATTATCATTGCACATCGCTTAAGCACGGTAGTACATGCCGATGCTATTGTAGTGTTAGACAAAGGAAAAGTAATTGAACACGGTAGCCATAAGGAGCTATTCGACAAAAAGAAACATTATTACAATTTATGGAAACAACAGATTCCTGTTCTGATCGATAGTTTCTGACTTAAGAATTACGAACAAAATATTAACTCAGAAACAAAAACGCTTAGAAAAATGAAAACACTAAAACAATTAGAACGTTTACGCAAGGCACATAAGTTAATTCGTTATGAAAATACAGGAACTCCAAAAGAATTTGCACTTAAATTACATATAAGCGAACGAGAACTATACAGAATTTTAGAGTACCTAAAAGAAATTGATGCCATAATTTGCTTTTCCCGGACTTCTAATTCCTATTATTATACAGATGATTTTGATCTATTAGTAAATATATCTGTCAAAGTACTCATAAAAGAAGAGGTTAGAACAATTTACGCAGGTAGTACTGTTTTAGATAAAAAATTCGAAAATTCCGTACTAATTAATACAACTGACAGGTTATGGCAGTGAGTAAGAGTAATTTAGTAGGATCAAAAAGAAATGCCAGACGTGGTACAGAATTATTAGACGTAGTAATTATTTTTTGATAGGTCATTGAAAACAAAGTCGTATTCCTGAACATGTTTCAGGATCATAGAAAATGATTTTTTTTCAAGGCAAAAAATAAAGTTTAATTTTAATATTATAAATTATGAGAAATTTAGAAAACTATGGCACTTTTGAATTGAATACCAAGGAGATTAACGAAACTGAGGGAGGATTTTTATTAGGTACTTCTGGAGTAAGTTGGGGAAACTTCTGGAAAGGAGTAGGAATAGGGTCTGCAATAGGAGGTAGCTTATATATCGCTCAACAATACGCTTAAAAATACAATATTATGAGAGATACAGTTCTAAAAAGCATGGGAATAATCGAAATGTCCCACAATGATATGCAAAAAACTGAAGGAGGTATATTCCTATTGATTGGAATTGCTGTGGGTATGGTTGCTGGTTACTATATGACTAAAACATTAGATGAAGCAACTAGATAGTTATTAAAGAGATAATATATGTTTTTAAAGATAATAAATTCAGTAAAATCCGCATTAGTTTATTTGTTTGGTTACGCTGTGGGGCTACCACTCGGTTATTATGCTTTCAAAGTAATCGATCTTTGGTTGTTCTAGAATAATTAAACCCGCTCCCACTAGAATGAATAGCTAATACTAGTTTTCAACAAGTCTCGTCAGCGAGTAAGAAAACACATAAAACCACATCGAAAGTTGTGGTTTTTTTATGAATGAAAAAGGTTTTGGAATTTCCCAAACTTTTTCCTTGTATTAAATCATATTGTTCATGCAAAAAACTACTCGTTAGAAAGGTTCTAACTTTAAGCCATAATTCCCTCTTATAATGATTAAAACAAACCTCACTTAAATGAAAAATTATAATTTAACCATTTTAGGATTAGTAGTTACCACTATTGGAACAATGTCGAATCTAATTTTAGACACAATAACTTTTGGCTTGATTTTACAGATATTAGGATTTTTAATTATTCTAATAAATCTTATTTTAATTTTAAAAAATATGCATAAAAAAAGAAATATTTACAAAAGAAAACTGCGAAATTCTTAGTTGAAATCAAACCCAAATATTCAGGTTTGTTTTTGAAAAAAATAAATAAGATGATTATTAATAAAATTAAAGAATACTTAAAAGGGTATTGGTTTTATCTCTTTCTTGTTGGTATGTTTATTGGTGTTCTAGTTGCATATACCCAAGACAATATTTAAAAATTAGAATATTAGCATGACTCATTCCAATTAAGGTTGTCTCATAGGGATAACCTTAATTTTAACCCCCTCCCTTAAAAGAAATCGAATTCGAGTCTAAAAGGAAAACATAAATGTTCTTTATATTGTATTTTACTCAGAGTCAATAACTAAATCATATCTATCCTCTCCTGCAACACCTCCCACTCTTCCATCAGTTCTCCAACCTTGTCTTTTTTCGCCTGATAGATTGTAAAAAACTCTTTATCCGCAGTTACTTCGTCAAAATTTTCTAAAATATCCGCATCGTGATTAATTACTTCCTTTTCCAATCTGGATATTTCAGCCTCAATTTTAGAAAGCTTGTTTTGAAGCTGCTTTTTTATTTTGGTATCTTTAAAATTCTTTTTACCGTTCGAGATACTTTTCTTATTCTCAGTAATTGTTTTTGTGCGTTTTTCAACTTCACGCATATTATCCAAGTTATGCTTCTCTAAAAAATAATTAATGTCTCCTAAGTACTCTTTTATCTTTTCATCCTTAAATTCATACACTTTTTCGGTCAAACCTTGTAAAAAGTCCCTGTCATGAGATACCAGGATCAAAGTACCCTCAAATTTATCTAAAGCATTTTTTAAAACGTTCTTCGAAGCAATATCCAAATGATTAGTAGGCTCATCCATAATTAAAACATTGAAAGGAGACAATAACATCTTACACAAAGCCAATCTATTTCTCTCTCCTCCTGATAATACCTTTACCTTTTTCTCCACATCGTCCCCCCGAAATAAAAAAGCACCCAACATATCTCTCACTCTAATTCTGTTGCCATCGCTGGCGGCATCTTCCATTGTTTGCAATACTGTTATCTCTCCATTTAAATATTCCGATTGATTTTGAGCGAAATACCCTATTTGCACATTATGCCCAAGCTTCAAATGACCGTCAAAATCAATTTCATTTACCATAATTTTGGCTAAAGTAGATTTGCCTTGCCCATTTTGACCAACAAAGGCAATCCTGGAATTCCTGTTTATGAGTAGATCTATATTTTTCAATACTTGATTGTCGCCATAGTTTTTGGAGATGTTTTCTGCCTCAAAAATAATTTTACCGGGCACAATAGAAATCGGGAATCTTACATTCATAACTGCATTATCCTCAATATCAACCTCAATACGTTCTACTTTATCCAATTTTTTAATTAAAGATTGTGCCATGGAAGCTTTATTAGCTTTAGCCCTAAATTTATTTATCAATTGCTCTGTATGCTTTATCTCTTTATCTTGGTTCTTTTGTGCTTGTAATTGCTTTTCTTTTATTTCATTCCTAAGCAACAAATACTGGCTATACGGTTTTTTAAAATCGTAAATTTTTCCCAAGGATATTTCAATGGTACGATTGGTTACATTATCTAAAAACATCTTATCATGAGATACCATCATGATAGCCCCATTAAAGTTCTTTAAGAAATTTTCAAACCAGATAATGGATTCTATATCCAAATGGTTTGTTGGCTCATCTAATAATAAAATATCATTATTTTGAAGCAACAGCTTTGCCAGCTCGATGCGCATACGCCAACCACCGGAAAAAGTATTGGTCGGCATATTAAAATCGGCTTGCTGAAAACCTAAACCTTGTAATATCTTTTCGGTTTCACCCTGGTAATTATATCCCCCAATCAATTCATAGCGATGGGACAGATCGTCTAAATCATGCATAAGATCATGGTAATAATCGCTTTCATAATCCGTTCTCTCAGCAAGTTCTAAATTTACTCTCTCTAATTTCTGCTCTATACTTTTAATCTCTTTAAATGCTTCATATGCTTCATCCAGCACAGTTCTTCCTTCTTCAAAATCAATATCTTGCTTTAAGTAGCCTATGCTAATTTCTTTTTCAAAAGCTAAGGTTCCTGAACTGTATTCCTGTTCTCCTGCAATGACTTTTAAGAGAGTTGATTTACCTGCTCCGTTTTTCCCAACCAAACCAATCCGATTACCTGCATTTAATTTAAAGGTTATACCAGAAAATAATTCTTCCCCTCCAAAGGTTACAGCAATATTATGTGTATTTAACATAGATTAAAATTTTATCTTTGCAAAAATATTATTTTTATTCATATTTTAAATGCTTAATAAAGGAACAAAATTATTTAGTGTCATAAAAAATAAATGTCCGAGGTGTCATCAGGGGGATTTTTTCATAAGTTCAAACCCACTAGATTTCAAAGGAAATCTAAAAATTCATGAAAAATGTCCTAATTGTGAGTTAAAATATATGATCGAACCCTCGTTTTTTTATGGAGCCATGTATGTGTCTTATGCCTTGACCGTAGCAATTGCAGTTGCAACATTCATAATCTGTCAGCTACTTGATCTGAACCTGGTCTGGACCCTGGCAACTATAGTTACTGTTTTGATTCTAATGATTCCATATTTGGTTCGAATATCCAGGCTAATTTACATCAATATGTTCGTAAGTTATCAAGGTGATAAAAAACCATAATTCGCAAGTAAACTTTTAAACTTCGGAGCGGAATTAGAAAGTATGCCTATTGAAAACGCGAAATAGAAACTTCATTATCAAGTGAAACATGACGCTCCAAATACTGGTATAATTTAATCGCCATTAATGGGGCTATCATGACACCCCGTGTACCTAATCCATTTAAAACAGCCAATTGATCGTGTTCTGGATGGACCCCTAATAATGGGCGTCTATCAACTATTGTCGGTCTGATTCCTGCCAAATGATCAACTATTTCGTACTTACATTTGATAAATGAATTTAATTTTTTTTCTAGCTCCAGCATTCCTTCTGTAGTAGGTGTAGAAGTTTTATCTTTCCAATTAAAAGTTGCTCCAACTTTGTAGTGATCATTACCCAAGGGCATTACAAATACAGCCGCCTTTATTAAATAATCAACATTCAAATCCGGTGCATGGATCGTGATCAATTCTCCTTTGGCCTCTTTCATTGGAAGATAATTAAAATAAGGATTTTGCTTAATACCATAACCCTCACAAAAAACAATTCTTTTTGCCTTCACATCATTATATTCAACACCTTTCTTTTTGAGAATAATTTGATGGTAAAAAAATTTCTCTTCCCTAATAACTTTCTTATTTAACAACAATACCCTGTAATCATGAATTAAAGAATTTATGTCAATTCTTCCTGTTTTTTCTAACCTCCCATATCCAAATGGAGCATCAACAAATTTATTTTTATTCCTGATGATAGTAGAACTCATAAAATCCTTCAAAAGGATTTTATCGCATGCGTAAAACCAGTTATTTTGTTCTTCCACACTTTTAAAAACTCTGTAAATATCAATCTTATGGTCATAAGTATTATGTAACTTTTCTTCTAATCTCTTATAATAAGGAAGAGCTGTTTTCAATTGTTCTTCGGCATTCCAAACAGGAGTAAATCGTTTTAGAATAACGGGATTATACATGCCCCCGGCAACGAGTGAAGAATTTTGAGATCGATCATCATAAACTACAAACGACTTATTTTGTTTTGTCAATTCTTCTGCAAAGGCCATACCCGACAATCCTAAACCAACAATAATATAATCTACATTCATGAATCCAAAGATAATTCTTATTGGAGTTAAGGCATAAAAAAACTCCTACTTTTCAGTAGGAGCTTTTTCTATATCTGGAAATTTTAATAGTTCCACATGTCAAGTTCTCTGTCTCTTATATCTTCTTTCAATTTATCAGATTCTAATACCTGAAAAAGTGAGTTTCCTTTAATGTATTCAGCTACATCACGGTTACCATAAATATTCTCTTCTCTATAAATTATGGCATTGAATCTTCTGGCATTTAGTAAATGATCAAAAGATAATGGATATGCCGAGTTTTTATGATTAAAAACCTTCATCGAATGAGTAGAATACCTTGCGCCTGGATACCAAACCCAAAATAACTCAACCAATTCATCATTATTAGTACTTTCTATAAAATTAACATCCGGAGACATTGGAGCAACTCCCAATAATCTATATTTTAATTCCCCCTGTCTTTTATCAAAATACCAAACTCCTTTGATTCTAAATCCGGCGATATCACCAGCTGTAATATCTCTCTTGTCGATAAATTCATCCGTGATAACTTCTCCGGCATTTAACCTTTCAAAACCAGCATTAGACGTGTCTATTCTCGATAATCGAGATTGAATATCTTTCATTGTTAATTTATCCTCAAAATATGAATCATCATAAACATCAATAATATCTCCATTTTTAATTCCTCTCAACAAGGTGTCATATAACGATCTTCTATCCGAACTAATGTTACTCGTATCAACGGGATAATAGTAAGGCATGTTAATTTTTTCATTCATATCAACATACTCCCATACTACTTTCGACCAAAGGATATCTCTATCATCTATATATCCATATTCCAATGGCTCGTCATTATCTGCAGCTAATTGCTCTGGTGTTTTCATTCCTACTTGTTCCGGAATTTTAGCATTAAGCAAATTAGCTTGAGCATTTACATATCCTACGGAAAGTAATGCGATAAGCGCTATATATAAACCTTTAAATTTCATAATAATTTATTGTTTAGTTTGTTATTTCAACGTTAACCGGACTAGCATTTTTCAAGTAATATCCTGAATTTCCTTGTAGCTTTTGTTTTATATCAAAAACAATTACAACGTCACCTCTTCTTGCTTTATTCAGTACTCTAATTGCTGCTGCGTCGAATTTATTTCCTTTAACAATTACTGTTGGTTGACCTGGAACCTTAACACTAAATCCTGATATTTTGATCGTTAAATCGAAAACAAAATCTGGTAAAAGTGAACTGATCGTTGCTTTTTGCAAAGTAGATTTAGGCATTTTTATCATACCATACTCACCTCTAACAGCGGCAACCGGTGCAGGAATATCCTTAATTCTAAATACCTGTCCTGAAGTTACACTTTGACCGTCAGGCAAAATACCTGTAACATTAATTTTTACTTCTCTACCTTTACCAGGACTCATCATATATCTACCTAATCCTTTAGCCTTTTTAAGACCTGGTGCATTTGCTTTAATCGCATTATCTGGAATTCCAGGCATTGAAATTGTAATTGGGTTTTGTACACCTCTATATACAACATTCATCTTATCCGCTGAAATTACTGCACTATTCGGTTTTGCAACTACTGCGTAAGCAGCTTTAATGTCAAGCGTAACGGCTTTTCCATTCTCCATAAAAATGAACTCACCAACTAGTTGATTCTCACCTACTTTTCCTGCAGGAAAGTCTAATATAGCTCCTCCACCTGAAAAAGTTGTGATTTCTTTTCCGTTAACGATTACCTTTGATGGTTTTAAAGAGGCATCATATCTACCTAGTACTATTTTACCTTTAAAATTAGTTCCTTCTAATGTAGCTGAATTTTCAGGTATTAATATTGGTTGATAATTTGTCATTGACACATCACTCTCCAATTGACCCCGGATCATTGTGCTTAACATTTCTGTTTCCGACGTTTTAATATCCGCCTGCATCTGTGTTAAATTTGTGACCGTTGTTATAAGAGGAAATCCTTCATAACGATTTCTTAACCATGGCTGTGTTCCTACTCCTTCTAATTTTAGATCTTCTGTATCAAACCTTGTATCCACATTAGTAACTAAGGTTGTATATTCCTTTCCTTTTAATGTATTCGAATACACAGATCGAAAAGAACCAATTCTATCCAGGAAAGCTTGACCGGCTTCAGAGTTTTTATCTCCTTTAAAGAAATATGTATCTCCAACATCCGTAACATCCATAGTTTCATAGTTGGTCTTATCTTCTACATTCTTTGTCAATTCTTCCTTCATACTTTCAATGTAAGAATACATATCAGCTGATGCTATCTTTATTTTCTCCGCCTGATTATTTTTGGTTCCAAACTTATCAGGTTGTTCCGAAGCTTTAGTAGCCAAATTTGCATAAGTTGCATCAATTTTTTTAACTGCTACCGCATTCGAAGCATCCAGTTTTTCATTCATGAACCCAAATGCTGACAACACTTGCTTAGACATGTTCATTGCTAACATCGCAATGAATACCAAGTACATTAAATTAATCATTTTCTGTCTTGGTGATAATTTACCTCCTGCCATTTTAATTAGTTTTTAAGGGTTAATAATTGTATTTGTTAACTAATTATGAATTAGATGACATTGCAGATAACATACCTCC
>DAOUPU010000256.1 GCA_030625995.1 Flavobacteriaceae bacterium | reverse complement strand
ACCGATCGCCGTTCTGGGCTTCAACAACATAATATTCGGCATCGTGAACTATTTTGTCCTGTGCCATCGAATTACTATAGAGGAACACAGTAAAAATGAGCAATAAAAAGTATTTTAATGATTTCATGATTTGTTATGGTTTAAGTTAAGATATAATTCTTTTGTTGGAAGAAGTTGAGTTTTTAAAGTTACAATAAATAATATTATTAGAAATTCCAATCGGTGAACAAAAGTAAAATAGGTTTATTTTTAACAGTTCAAAAAAAAATGACAAAAAATGAAATCACCGTTATTAATTCAGTTTAAGTTTGGCGATTTTGATCTATATACAAAATTGGTGAAGCATGCATGATCTGGTACATACTGTTAGAAATGAAATAGTAGAGCCAATTCCGGACCGCTTATAACCATGTCATATAGGAAATACTCCGCATCTGAACCTGTTTCATAATCCATTGCCAACCAGCGATAGGCAAGATCGATCTCAAACAATTTAGAGATTTGGTAACCCACGAAGGGATTAATTTGCCATGCAAGATCAGATCCTATTCCGAAACCTCCTATGTCTCCTACAATACCCAGACGCCATTTAGTATCATCAAAACGTGTCATCAACCGGGCGACTATTAAAGGATCTACCCAGGTTTGGGTCATCGAAACATCGACAGCCGGAAAAAGATCATTGTCACCAGGACCAGGACCAGGAACTGCAGCCATCTTTAAACCCTGATTGATAGAATTTACCCTAAATCCAATCCCAACGGATGCCCATTCTACTATTCTGTATAAACCATTAAAGGTTAAACCGAGCTGTTTAACATCAACAGAAGCATCTCTACCTAATAAAGGCGTTTCTCCCTTAGCCCCGAGATTCATATAAAGCAGGTCAAAATTGGCCACCCATTTGTCACTTGAAGCCTCAAAATAAAGCATCAAGCCAAAATCTAGATTGTCGAATATATCTCCCGGACTGGCATCCACACTTGTCTCCACAGGACCAATACCAACATTACCATTCATATATGGTATCAGAAGGTAGGGTGCTGCCGTAAAATTCCACTGTTTTTCTTTCTTTGCATCTTCCTGAGCCATGGTTGGCAAAGTAAATAAGATCATCAAAGCAATAATGATTGTCTGATAATATCTATTCACATGGTTCTTTAATTTTGTTTTCTCCTTTTTAAATAGTACATTTTTTGTATCCATGGTGGTTGATTTAGTTATATTTTTATGGTTAATTGAAGAAATTTCTATTTCCCGGTGCAGGAGAACCACTATTGTCAGATGGAATTTAACGTAATATTGAATAAATTCATTTGGGTCATGATGTTGTTCCTTATTATTCCCTTTCATCCTGTTCCCTTAGTAAATATATCAAAAAAAAAGATAACATCATTTTACTTTAGTTTTGGATCACATCACAAAATTATGTTTGGAGAATTACCAACGATGACAAAAAAACAGAAAGTTTGGATTGATGAGAAAGAAATTAAGGAATACTACAACCCAAAGAAATTAGCGATTTGAAAAATATCAAAATTGTTACCTCTGACGAAATGGTTGATGGAGAGAAGATCGTAGTTAATGAGATTGATTTTTATGTATATGTGTAGAATGTTAAGATGGTATATTGAGTCTAAATAACTTAATAGTTTTATTAAAATAATTTGCAAGTATTCTTTTTTGTATCTACTTTAGATAAAATAAAATTTTAAACAAATGAAAAAACTTATTTTAACCGCATTTATAGTGCCCTTATTTTTTAGCTGTACTCCCCCGAATAATGACAAAGCAAATATTGAATTGATCGAAAGATATGTTCAGGCGGTACAAGATGTTGATATTGAAGCCATGGAAGGCATTTTAGATGATAATTATGTAGGTCTGGGTCCTTCAATAGGCGATTCCGTTGGAAAGCAAATGGTGCTTGCTAACTGGAAAAGTCTTGGTTTGGATTATTATGAAAGTTTGATCTATAAAAAGTCGAGAATGGCTACGATAGATATTACCTACGGTGAAAATCAGGGAGAATGGGTTTCCAATTGGGCGGAAATGTCGGCTGTGTTCAAAGCAGATCATCAAAGTGTCACCATTTGGGCCAATTCAGTTTATCAAATAAAAAACAATAAAATTGTAAAGAGTTTTACTTTTTACAATGAGGCGGATGCTCTTGAGCAATTAGGCTATGTTTTTACTCATCCTGGAAA
>DAOUPU010000140.1 GCA_030625995.1 Flavobacteriaceae bacterium | reverse complement strand
CTCTTCCATTTTTGAATATTCTGTTCTTTCCAGATCAACATTTGAAATTCCTATTTGTTCTAACCCACTAATAACCTCGCCTGCTTCTTTTGCAGTATACACTAGTAAAGAATAGGATTTATTTTTTTCTATGTCTTGGCTTTTTAAAAAGTATTTTTTAAAATTACTCCCCAAATCTGAAAGGCTTAATTGTTTATCGAGATCAATACCTAATGATTTGAGTTTGCTTGCCATTTTATTTTCTTGTTCCTCCAGAGAAATTTTTCCTTTTGTATCCTCTTCATTTATAAATATTGATAAAAAAATTCGGTCAGGTACGACCAACGTATCTACACTCGCCCTAGTTTCTATATAAGGTTGATCAATAAAATTTTTTGTTTGAGAGCAGACAATATTGGTAACAAAAATTGTCAGGGTTAAAATAATTATTCTTTTCATTTGTATAGTTTTATTTTTTGTTTTCAATTACTCCTTAGGTTTTTATCATTATTTGGATAATCTTGAGAGTCAAATGTTAAAAATATTATCCTTTTAATCATCCACTGCTTGTCCAACCAAAATACGAAATTTCCATGCGGTGTTATCATCTTTAGCACCCTGAGTTTGTTTCATTAAAATACCAATTATATTCTCTTTTGGGTCGGCAAAATATTGAGTATTAAAGTATCCACCCCATCTAAATGTACCCGTACTACCATTACCGCCTTTGTCTTGTCCTTTTTTATCAAGAACGGCAAATGCCAAACCATAAAATGATCCTGAATCACCCCAAAGATCACTAATTTGATTACCCATTATAAACTGAACTGTTGTTCTACTTAGTATTCGTACCCCATTTAACTCTCCATTATTTAAATACATCTGTAGAAAAGTAGCATAGTCCTTTGCGGTACTGGAGAGGCCGGCACCACCTGAGAAAAATCTTTTTTGGCCCTTAACTGGATAATCAGGATCATAAAATGTAGTAGGATAATTAATCCATTTGTCATTCTTCTTTTCTTGAATAGATACCAACCTGTCATATTTTGATTTTGGCAAATAAAACCATGTATCATCCATACCAAGAGGATCGAATATTTTCGTTCTAAAGAACTCATCCAGAGGCATTTTTGACATAATTTCTATAAAATATCCCAGTACGTCAAGGCCTTCACTATAGGTAAATTTTTCACCGGGATTATGATGCAGTGGGAGCTTTGCGAGTTTTTTAACACTTTCTTCTATGCTTATATTTTCAGTAGTAAATAAATCTGTAATACCTGCTTTTTTATATATTTCCTTAATACGATCATCTCCATCTATAACACCATACCCTATCCCGGATGTATGTGTTATAAGATGTCTTATTGTGATAGGTCTATCAGCAGGAGTAGTATCATATGTTCCATTTTTATACAGTGTATCCAGCACCTTGGCATCTTTAAATTCTGGAATGTACTTAGAAATTGGGTCATCCAGTTTGAACTTTCCTTCTTCCCAGAGCATCATTACGGCGGTAGAGGTGATGGCTTTTGTTTGGGAGGCAATTCTAAAAATATCATCGCGTTTTAAGCTTCTTCCAGCTGGATTGTCGGCCATGCCAAAGGCTTTATAGTATACAATTTTTCCGTTTCTGGCAACCAATGCAACAACTCCCGGAATTTGAGATTGAGATACGGCCTCTTCACACATGGAATCTATTAGTGCCAGTCTTTCTTCTGACATACCCACACTGCTGGCTGATCCCTCCTGAAGTACAGGTGAATTTTTAATTGAATTGGTCTGGGCAAAAGTTAGCAGACTAAAAAATGTAAAATGGAGTAGGTATAGATATTTCATATCAAAAATAATTTATATGGTTTTAGTATTATGTGTAATTATATTTATTCGAAATTGAATCATGGATATTTCTGCTACTCTAATAATTGATATTATTTTTAATACAATAATACGTCAATTGATTTTTTCAATTTCAACCCAAAAAGGAAATATTTTCTTCCCATGCACTTTATAAAATGGAATGAGATCACATTCCATTTCAGGAAGAAGAACTTTATTCATTTCTATGATATCGACATTATCTTTAGTATTTTTTTTTCGGTTTATTATTGTTTGAGTTTCTAAAAACATTTCCCCATTTGCTTCAATTGGATTGATAAACTTAAATTTAAAATTATAGAGCCCATCTTTAATATGAACATGCCACTTACCAAAAATTTCTTCTTGTGCCCAAATTCCACGTTCACCGCCTGCATCATTTCTATTAAGTATTACCGGATTTTCTTTTTTATTTCCAACGATAATTCGGGGTGAGTTGATGAGATTCTCTGAGTTAATTAATTCTGTATAAATTTTATCGAGTTTATTCTTGAGATCTTTTGCAATCTCCTTTTTATCGAGTACAATATTGTATTGTTCATAGGGATCTTTTTTAATATTGAACAGTTCAAAATCCTCAATCGGAGAATTATAGTCAGTGTTTCCAACGAGTTTGTAATTTCCGTTTTGAAGTGCCATATTGTTATAGAGCTCTGGATAACGCCTTGTCCAATAAAAGAACAACTCCCTTTCTGCCCAATTCACTTGTTCACCTTTAATAAGCGGCAAAAGATTTTTGCCATCAATTTTTCTTTCTTTTGGCAGTTCAACATTGCATATTTGAGCAAGTGTAGGCAAAATATCGATATGAGCGGATGTTGTTTCAATATCTTTATTTCCACTAAATAACTCAGGATATCTAATATAAAAAGGCACCCTAACCCCACCTCTATAAACACTGCCTTTTCTTCCGCGCATTCCACCTACATATCTTATTTGCTGAGGCCCGTTGTCTGTCATAAAAATAACAAGCGTATTTTCTGTAATATTCAGTTGATCAAGTTTTTGTAATAATTTGCCTATATTTTGGTCAATATTTGTGACCATCGCATACACTTTTCTAGCATCCTCTTTGTCCTTTTCACTCATTTTTACGAATGGCCTGTCATCATTTTCAAATCCGGATTCCGGATCAATATCTTTATATATCTGATAATACTTATCGGGTACCTGCAACGGTGTATGTGGCGCATTAAATGCAAGGTAACAGAAGAATGGTTCTTTATGGTTTTTTTCAATAAATTTGATGGCTTCCTCTGTAAATATATCAGAACAATATCCTTTATAAGCCTCTTTTTGGCCATTATGCCAGAGTACAGGGTCAAAATAGCTTCTGTCTCCTTTGAAGTAGGTTGTTATGTCTCCAACCTGACCCATTCCACCGGAAAGATGAATTACAGATTCGTCAAAACCCTGGTCATTTGGTCTGCTGGGGTAATTATCTCCCAAATGCCATTTACCAAAGGATCCTGTTTTGTAGTTTGCTTGTTTCAGCATTTCGGCAATAGTTACTTCATTGGATGCCATTATTGCCCCACCGTTATACGTATCCCTAATGCCTGTACGCAACGAGTATCTTCCTGTTAAAAGGCTCGAACGTGTTGGTGCACATACCGGAGACACATAAAAATTATTAAAACGAACACTTTCAGTTGCAAATTTATCAATAACAGGTGTTTGTACATGTGGATTTCCCGTAATGCCAAGATCTCCATACCCTTGATCATCGGTCATGATCAGTATAACATTTGGGTGAGTTTTTTCCTGAGAAAAACTTGCTCCGGATTGTAATGTCAGGTAGGCTGATAATATTATAATTGTATTTCTAATATTCATTGTTTAGGTTTTATTCTTCTAATTTATAATATTTCACATAATCAAAAATTACATTAGATGGCAGTTCATTATCATCTACGGAGCTTGTCCCTCCTAAATGAGATGCAATACTTGTTAGCCAAATATTTATGGATCCTTTGGGGACTTCAGAAATATCCAGATTTTTAACTTCATTTCCATTCATATAATATATCACGTAATTAGGATTGTATTCACAGGCAACTTCAACAAAATCTATTCTCATATTCGCTGTTTTTACATGTTGTCCAAATACACTTATATGTCCACCCAACCATTTATGAAATGCTATTTCATAGCCTGTAGGGTGTTTTGAATCATTCTCAAAAACGTCTATTTCAATTTCGGTTATAGAAGGGTCTGTATTACCTAATCGATTGTGTTTCATTAGCCAAAAAGAAGTATGCCACCCTTCGCCTTCAGGTATTTTTACTCGGGTTTCATAATACCCATATCGAAAAGTATCTAAAGAAATAATTCCTCCTCCGGTATAGTTTTTATCGAGTGACTTTTCTTTTTTGAGATTCAAATATAAAAGTCCATTTTTTAATTCAACATTTCTTTTTAATTGTGTACTCCAGTGTTTGCTATCCGTTCTAAAAGCCCATTTTGTCGTATCAATTTCTGTATTATTGAATTCATCAAAGAAATCGAGGACATAAGTATTTCCATTCAACTCTATCTTTTCCACCTGAGTACTGGATGTGAAAAATAATAGTAATAACAGTTGACTAACTAAATTTCTCATATTTACCTTTTTCGAAGAATTATTCCCCGAAAAATCTCGGTAACGTATTGTTACGGAATTAATAGTGCCAAAATTTTCGTCTTTTCCAGAACTCATATTAATTTCTATTTTCTGCCATATAATTTATCCACCATTTATCTGTAGGGTAATTTGTATTTCCAAGTCTTATAGGTTCCCCAATTTTTGGTGTGGTGATTGGTAATTTTAATTCATTAGCTTTTTTAGTTATTCTTTCAATCGGGTCTGTCCAATCATGAAGTGCTAAAGTAAATGCTCCCCAATGTATTGGCAGAGCTAACTTGCTTTTTAAGTCAATAGCCGCTACTACGGTTTCCTCGGGCATCATATGAAAAAGTTTCCAATCTTCGTGGTATTGGCCACATTCCATTAAGGAAATATCAAAGGGCCCATATTTTTCACCAATTTCCTTAAAATGAACGTCATAACCACTATCTCCACTAAAAAAGATATTTTCATTTTTGCCTTTAATTACCCATGAGCACCACATAGTCGATGCCCTATCAAATAGTCCTCTGCCTGAGAAATGCCTTGCCGGAGTACAAACAAACTTTATACCATCATAGTCAATACTTTCCCACCAATTCAATTCTTTAATTTTTTCTTTTTCTATTCCCCATTCTACTAAATGGTTACCAACACCTAAAGGAGTATAATATTTGCCAACCTTTCCTTTTAATTTTTGAATAGATTCATAATCTAAATGGTCATAATGGTCATGAGATAAAATAATTAGATCAATAAACGGTAGTTTCTCAATTTCAATAGGCAGCTCTTTTGAATAGCGTTTAGACCCGAGTAATGGATGTGGAGCAGCTGTTTCTCCCAACATGGGGTCTATAAGAATTTTCTTGCCGTCCATTTCTAATAAGAATGCCGAATGACCAAACCAAGTAAGCCGGGTAATACCGGAATTAAGATTTTCAATAGCCATTGAATCTATTTTTTCCACAATTATCTCCTTATCTGGTCTTCTATTGGGAGATACCTCTAACATTTCTCTAAACCTATCCCAATAATGGATATCCATAATAGTTGTAGATTGATTGATGAATTTCCCATTTTCAAAGTGTCCCGATTTGGCATAATCTATTTTTTGTCCATTAGTAGCTGCCTTTCCAAACTGTGGGTTAAGATTTAAAAATAGAATTATAAAAAGCAACACAATGGCAATTATTACAGCAATAGAGATTCCAATCATTTTAAAAATTTTCTTCATTAAAGTTCAATTTATCCATAAGGTTGTTTTTAATTATTGACAAATGCTCTTTAAATAAATAATTAATATTTATTCACATTTATTTTTTTTGTTCAGGACTTAGTCAAATTTACACATTTTGTATTTATTTCCATTAAAACACCAAATGGTGATCCTTTATCACTTTAAGAAGCTTCATTATTTCAGACCGAATTCTTTATTTTCGTAGCCCGATTCTTACATTTCTTCACTCATTAAATTCTTTTGGGTATACAACTGTTCCATTCACTCCATCTAATCCGTTTTTTGTCAGTGCCTTTACCATGCAATTTTCTTTAGGAACGTCAAAGGGTAATTTAATTCCGAACTTATCCGCTTGATCATATCCAAATCTTGGATAGTATTTTGCATGTCCAAGAAGAACAATCAATTCATAGTTCAATTCTTTAGCAATACTATGAGCATTTTCAATTAACATTGTCCCGATCCCTCGATTTTGAAATTTTGGGAGTACGGATACCGGAGCAAGAGCCAAAGCGATAATTTCTTCTCGATCATTTTTTATTTTGATCTTTGTCAACAAAATATGTCCAATAATTTCATTTTCATATTCCGCTACTAAAGATAATTCAGGTATAAAAGCGTCGGATTCTCTCAATCGTTCAACAAGAAATTGTTCCTTATGATCGCTTATTTTTAATTCTTTGAAAGCAGTTTCAATGAGATCGAATACCGCTTTATAGTCAGATGGCTTTTCCTGTCTTATAGTAATTTTCATATCATTCAATTTAGTTTTTGTATGCATAACAAAAGGATAGGCAGTTATTATCACAATATTTTCGAACTATTTTTAGCATATGATCACAAAAATTCCACCATATTATTGGATTTAAAACAAGGCTAATCATCAGGTAATGATTTCTTTATTTTTCTTATTGAAGCCACCACTTTTTCATTGGATGTGGCAATATTCATTCTCATAAATAAGGCTCCTTCTCTTCCAAACCAATGTCCGGCATTAATTGCTATTCCCGAATGTTTTGTGATATGACGGAACATCTCTTTAGAGTCTTT
>DAOUPU010000249.1 GCA_030625995.1 Flavobacteriaceae bacterium | reverse complement strand
TTTTTAGTAGAAAATAAATGAGTAAAGTTGTCACATTTGGAGAGATCATGCTAAGGCTGAGCCCTCCGGGATTTTTAAGATTCTCTCAAACGAATAGTTTTGACATTGTTTATGGAGGAGGAGAATCTAATGTTGCTGTTTCCTTGGCAAACTATGGTATTCCGGTTGATTTTGTTACTCGATTACCTAAAAATGATATCGGTGATTGTGCCCTAATGGAATTGAGAAAAAGGGATGTAAATACCCAAAACATTATTTTTGGCGGTGACAGACTTGGAATATATTTTTTAGAAACAGGTGCTGTTTCCAGAGGGAGTAAAGTAGTTTATGACAGAGCTAATTCAGCTATTAGCGAAATACAACCTGGAATGATAGATTGGGATAAGGTTTTTGATGGAACTGAATGGTTTCATTGGACAGGTATTACCCCCGCAATTTCTCAAAGTGCCGCCGACGTTTGTTTGGAAGCAGTAAAAGCAGCTAGTGCTAAAGGAATTATAATTTCTACAGATTTGAATTATCGTGCTAAATTATGGAAATATGGTGTAGAACCGGAAGCTGTTATGACAGAATTAACTTCTTATTGCGATATAATTTTAGGGAATGAAGAAGATGCAGAAAAACATTTCGGAATAAAACCTGAAGGATTGGATATTACTAAACAGGGTCATGAGGTAAAAGCAGAAGCATTCTTATCCGTTTGTCAGCAGATGATGAAAAAGTTCCCCAGAGCCAAAAAGGTAATTACAACCCTAAGAGGGTCTATTTCTGCTTCGCATAATACATGGGCCGGAGTTCTGTATGACGGGGAAACAATGTACCAATCACCACAGTATCAAATTACGGATATAGTAGACAGAGTTGGAGGTGGGGATTCATTTATGGGCGGATTGATCTATGGGTTATTATCCTATCCTGAAGATGATCAGAATGCCTTGAATTTTGCAGTCGCAGCTTCATGCTTAAAACATACAATTAAGGGAGATGCCAATTTGGTTACTGTAGAAGAAGTACAAAAATTAATGGGTGGTGACGCTTCCGGCAGAGTGGCACGTTAGTCAAATGTCAAAAGTCATAAAATCCAAAAGTAGTTTGTAGAAAAAATTAAATAATCGATATAATAAAATATAAAAACTTCGGACTTACGTCTTTGGACTTTCGACTTAAATAAAAATTATGGCACAATATTCAAGAATTGAAGTTGCTACAGTAATGAAAGAAAACGGGTTAGTACCTTTATTTTATCATGCTGATGTTGAACTTGGAAAAAAAGTTTTAAAGGCGTGTTATGACGGTGGAGCGAGACTATTGGAGTTTACTGCGCGAGGAGATTTTGCTTTTGAAATATTTAGAGAGCTAAATAAATATGCGATCGATAAACTACCGGGATTGATAATGGGTGTTGGTTCTATTACAGATGCTGCGGCGGCATCCTTGTATATGCAATTAGGTGCAAATTTCATTGTAACCCCGGTATTAAGAGAAGATATTGCAATTGTTTGTAATCGAAGAAAAGTTTTGTGGTCTCCGGGTTGTGGATCCCTCACCGAAATTGCCAGAGCCGAAGAATTGGGTTGTGAAATTGTTAAATTATTCCCCGGAGGTATCTACGAACCTAAATTTGTAAAAGCGATTAAAGGACCATGTCCCTGGACAAGTATTATGCCAACCGGAGGAGTTTCTCCAACAGAAGAAAATCTTAGAGGTTGGTTTGAGGCTGGTGTTACCTGTGTGGGTATGGGGTCTCAGTTAATATCAAAAGAGATCTTAGCAAATCAAGATTTTGATTCCCTAAAAAATAAGGTTGCCGACACCTTGAATATTATAAGTGAAATTCAAAATAATTAAGAGTGAACTACAAATCTATATTTTTAATATTTTTTACGCTTCTCGGGATCATTAATTGTGGCGAGATTAATAAAACCAAGACGATTACACTTGCCCATGGGTTGGACATCAATCATTCCGTACATAAAGCGATGGTTAAGATGGGTGAAATTCTCGATAGTATATCTGATGGAAAAATGGCTCTTGAATTATATCCAAGTCAGCAATTAGGTACAGAACGCGAATGTTTAGAACTATTACAGATTGGCAGCCTGGATATGACTAAAGTTTCAGCCGCTGTTATGGAAAATTTTGCACCAAAAATGAAAGTTTTAGGTATTCCTTTTTTATTCAGAGATCGGCAACATTCCTTTCAGGTTCTCGATGGGGCTATAGGTAGAAATCTATTGAATGAAGGAGAAAAATATTGGCTAAAAGGCATGGGTTATTATGATGCCGGGAGCAGGAGTTTTTACACTAAAGAAAAACCCGTGAAAAGTCCGGCAGATCTAAAAGGACTAAAAATAAGGGTTCAGGAAAGTGCCACTGCGATGGAGATGGTTAGCAGTTTAGGAGGGTCGCCAACACCTATTTCATGGGGTGAATTGTACACTTCCCTACAACAAGGAGTTGTTGACGGAGCAGAAAACAACCCTCCAAGCTTTTATTTATCAAGACATTACGAAGTTTGTAAATATTATTCATTGGATGAGCATACCGTTTTACCCGACGTATTAATCATTGGAACTCATGCCTGGAAAAAATTATCTGATCAGGAAAAAGAATGGCTACAAAAATCGGTTGATGATTCTGTAATATACCAAAGAAAACTGTGGGCATTGGCGGAGGAAGAAGCACTCACAGAAGTAATAAAAGCAGGAGTTGAAGTGATAAGACCGGATAAATCTTTGTTTTCCGCCAAAATTGAATCCATGTATGAACAATATAAAAATGATGAAGAATTGTATAGTTTAATTCAAGAGATCAAAAAAATTAATTAGATGAAACAAACATGAATAACCCCGCCTGCCGGCAGACAGGTTTTTAATTGGTTTAATATCATATAATTACAAAATTTTAAATGTATGAATTTAAGGAATAGAATAGATAAGATACTAGGTGTGTTTTTGATCATTATAATGTCTGTAATGGTAATAAATGTACTTTGGCAGGTATTTACCCGATATGTTGTAGGTATACCCAGTTCATTTACGGATGAGCTGGCAAGATATTTAATGATATGGATCGGTGTTCTTGGTGCA
>DAOUPU010000219.1 GCA_030625995.1 Flavobacteriaceae bacterium | reverse complement strand
TCGACGGCATTTTTCATTTCAACCTTCAACTCCTCTACAGAACCTATAACAATCTCTTCTAATCCATCTTCAGTTCTCCAAATAGGAAGTGGTGTACCCCAAAAACGAGAACGAGACAAATTCCAGTCATTTGCATTTTTCAACCAGTTTCCAAATCTTCCATCTCCGGTTGATTTAGGTTTCCAATTTATTGTTTGATTCAGATCATACATTTTATCTCTCTCCGAGGTAACTTTTATAAACCATGAATCCAGTGGGTAGTATAAAATTGGTTTGTCAGTTCTCCAACAATTTGGATAACTGTGCTTATACTTTTCTACTTTAAATGCTTTGTTTTCTTCCTTTAATTTGATAGCTATTTCTACATCAACAGATCTTTCCGGAATTTCAGCATCATCATAGTACTCATTCCTTACATATTTCCCCGCGTGCTCACCCATATGCTTAGTGAATTTACCTTGCAAGTCCACTAGGGGAACCGGGTTATCATTATCATCTAAAACCAACATTGGAGGAACTTCCGGTTCCGCTTTTTTAGCAACTAATGCATCATCGGCACCAAATGTTGGTGCGGTATGCACGATTCCCGTACCATCTTCCGTTGTAACAAAATCGCCGGCAATAACTCTAAAGGCATTTTCGCTATTTTTATAAGGCAACGCATAGGTCAATAATTGTTCATATTTAATACCTACCAAATCTTTTCCCATGCACTCAGAGACAATTTGAAACGGAATTTGTTTATTTTCCTTCTTAAAGGAATTTAATTCAGCTACAGAATTTACCTCTGTAAATTTAGGCCCAAATTGATAAGCCACTAATGCCTTCGCTAAAATAACATTTACAGATTCATAGGTATATTGATTATATGTTTTAACCACAACATATTCAATTTTCTTGCCAACTGTCAATGCTGTGTTGGATGGAAGTGTCCATGGGGTAGTAGTCCATGCCAATAAAAACAAATCACCTTCAATTTGTCGCAAAGTCTCTGGTAATGTATTTTTTAAAGTTTTGAATTGTGCAACAACCGTTGTATCTGTAATGTCCTGATAAGTTCCAGGTTGATTTAATTCATGCGAACTCAATCCAGTACCTGCCTTAGGTGAATACGGCTGAATCGTGTAACCCTTATATAACAAGCCTTTATTATATAACCGTTTTAACAACCACCAAAGCGTTTCCATATATTTTGGTTGATACGTAACATATGGGTCGTGCATATCCACCCAATGCCCCATTTTTCTGGTTAGATCCTCCCAAATATCTGTGTATCGCATTACTGCTTTTTTACAGGCAGTATTATAATCTTCAATACTTATTTTTTTTCCAATATCTTCTTTAGTAATACCAAGTTCTTTTTCTACACCTAATTCTATAGGCAGACCATGAGTATCCCATCCCGCTTTTCTTTTTACCTGATACCCCTGCATGGTTTTATAGCGGCAAAAAAGATCCTTAATTGTCCTGCCCATCATATGATGAATTCCAGGCAAACCATTTGCTGATGGCGGACCTTCAAAAAACACAAAGGGTTTACTTCCTTCTCTTGAGCTTATACTCTTTTCGAATATATCATTTTCTTCCCAAAATTTTTGAGTTTCAATGGCTATATTCGTTAGGTTTAGGCCTTTATATTCTTTAAAACTTCGACTCATCTTTCGTTGCAAATTCATTTAAGTTTGCAAAAATACATATTTTCCGCCTATTTACAGTGCTTAGAATGAAAAAAGCATCCATCATATGATGGATGCTTTTTACCTGCTTTTTAAGGTACGGTCGCCTCTTATTTCTTAATTATAACAAATTCAGTTCTTCTGTTTTGTCGATGTTCTATTTCTGTACAATTTACATTGTTCGAACAATGATTAACTAATTTAGTTTCCCCATAGCCCTTCCCTACGATGCGTTTCGGGTCTGCACCAATAGAGATCAAATAATTAACCGTAACAGAAGCTCTCGAACGAGATAAATGCATGTTATAGCCATCACCGCCTCTTGCATCTGTATGCGCACCAAATTCGATGGTCATTGTTGGAAATTTCTCCATCAGGCGTACTACTTTAACCAGGGATTCCTTAGATCTGTCAAGTAGAGCGGATTCATTTAATTCAAACTCAATAGTCTCCATATTAAGCATTTCAACTCCGTTTACCTCTATTATTTCCTTTTCATCTAACGCTATGGTAATTTTATTCTCATATCCGTTGCTGTTATTCACGTCAAGAGTAGATTCATTGGCAAAATAACCATTTTTATCTCCCAACAGATTATAAGATTCACCACATTTCAATGCAAAGTAAAAAGCTCCATCCGCAAGAGTTTCAATTCTTCTAATTTTGTTACCATCCTTATCAGACAGGGTTACAAAAGCATTTGACAAAGGCAACCCTGTTATTTTATCAGTAATAAGTCCCTTGATTGTTTGGTCGCAAATTGGATTTACAGTTTGTTGTACAAATGAATAAATATCATCATCGCCTTTTCCACCACCTCTATTAGATGAAAAATATCCCTTTTGCTTTTCATTATCAATGATGAATGAGATATCGTCTCCTCTACTATTCATAGGTTTACCCAAGTTTATAGGTAATGGAATTGAACCATCCAGCTTTGACATATAAATATCAAAACCACCTCTGCCTTTCGGTCGTGTCGAGGAAAAATAAATAATATCACCATCCACATAAGGCGTATACTCCTTATATTTAGAATTTATGGTGGGACCAAGATTTTTGGGCGCTCCGTAATGTCCCTCATTAACTGCTACAACATACAAATCAGCATCTCCATATCCCCCTGGCATATTTGATGAAAAATAAAGTTTGGACCCATCCGTACTTAAAAAAGGATGAGCAGTATCATAATCATCACTATTGAAGGGAAGAGTAACCATGTCTGTCCAATGACCATTATCTCCTATTGTTGCTTTAAATATTTTAAGATTGCCTGATTTTAATTCACCATCCATATAGTTATTAGATGTAAAATAAACATCTTTTAAATCAGGTGAAAAAGTTACCATTGCGTCGTGGTACTTTGAGTTTACACTTTTTGAAAAAGGTTTTACTTTTGAAATTTCGCCTTTCTCATTAACATCTCCAATATACAGGTCTAAATAAGATTGGTCATTACCATCCCATTTATTACCTCCGGCTCCAGATCTGGAGGATGAAAATACAATTTTATCTTTCCCGTAAAACGTAGTACTAAAATCTCCGTATTTAGTATTCGCATCAAGATTTTTTACCTTGTAACTCGCGGCAGTTAACTGGGCAAATACTCCTGTAGAAATAAAGAAAATTAATATTCCTAATAACTTATTCATGTAAAATTATTTTGAATGACAATTATAAAAAAGCCTTCGAAAGTTCGGAGGCTTTTTTTATAATGATTTACATTTTTATAATAACAAACTCAGTTCGTCTGTTTTTAGCATGTTGGGCTTCGGTACATTCAATATTATCAGAACATTCGTTGATCAATTGAGTTTCGCCATATCCTTTGCCAGCAATTCTACTTGCATCAATGCCATGTTCAATTATATAGCTTACAGTAGATTTTGCTCTTCTGGTTGACAACCAGACATTATATCCAACGATACCCCTTGAATCTGTGTGAGAACCTGATTCAATGATCATCTCGGGGTATTTATTCATCAATTCAATTACTTTCTGCAATTCAGTTTTCGCCTCTTTATTCAAATAAGAAGAATTTAATTCAAAATAAATCGGTTCAATATTTACCACATAGGTACTTGGTCTAACTTTAATTATTTCCTCAGGCAAAACTTCAGGTAAACCCTCAGGTTTAATCTCATCATCAACAATTTCTTCATCCACAATGGTTTGAATATCTCCTGTTCCAAGCAGCACCAATAATTTCAGTTTTTTATCTGCTTCATTGGATGTTGTAAGAGATTTAGTTTGTGGTGTATATCCTTCTTTCTGGCCGACCAGAGTATAATCAGTTTCACAATCAACCGAAAATGTGAATACACCATCTTCTTCAACTACTATGTTCTCAATTTCATTCTTATCTGCATCTTTTAAAATCATGGAAGCACCTACAATAATTTCCGTTGTATTTTTATCTCTAACCTCTCCTGTTAT
>DAOUPU010000035.1 GCA_030625995.1 Flavobacteriaceae bacterium | reverse complement strand
TCTTTGCTTACCGCATCAATCACCTTTACGCCTGTAGCAAGCTTGGATTTTTCATCATATACAATTTCATGAACAATAGAATTAGGTCTTAAGGTCATATTCCCTGTTCTTTCTGCCGCCGGTAGGGTAGAGGCATTACTACTAAAATACCCTCCAAATGGACATCCTCTGA
Organism: Flavobacteriaceae bacterium; assembly: GCA_030625995.1. Taxonomy (GTDB): domain Bacteria; phylum Bacteroidota; class Bacteroidia; order Flavobacteriales; family Flavobacteriaceae; genus Lutimonas. The sequence continues at coordinate 16,458 of DAOUPU010000035.1, read as the reverse complement.
TACATCGATCTCTAAACTGGCATTTCGATCTTCCTTCATGAGGAGCGTCACCAGTAATATGTGCAGTTCTCGCGTTAGTTACCACCCTTCCCTCGAAATTATCGGCCACCTTTTCAACCAGATCTTTTTCTATACAAGTAAGATCCATGGCTTCAGAGAATTTACCATCCGGTAATTGGGCAAGCCCTTCATTCGTTCCGCATACTCCTATATATTCTTCTACTTTATCGTACCAGGGTGCAATATCTTTATATCTAATTGGCCAATCCACTCCATATCCATCTTTTTTATTTGCCTTAAAATCCATTTCACTTAAGCGATAAGATTGCCTACCCCAAGTTATTGAGCGTCCGCCAACATGATATCCTCTCATCCAATCAAATCGTTTAGTTTCGTTATATGGATGTTTAATATCATCGACAAACCAATGGCTGCTTTCAGGTTTTGTAGTGTAGCCGGTGCTGTTTTGTTTGAGCTGTCTTTCAATATCTTTTGGATTTTTCTCACCCCGATGTTCAAAATCCCACGGATCCAGATTTGCCGTAGTGTAATCTTTAATATGCTGCACCATTCTTCCTCTTTCAAGTACCAATATCTTCAATCCGTTCTCACAAAGTTCCTTAGCCGCCCATCCTCCTGTAATACCTGTACCTATTACAATTACATCATACTTTTCTTCTGTATTCATATACTAATTATTAATATTTTAAAATAAATACAAACCTATTAATTCTTTATTAGTTATTAAAATCAATTTGTTAAATTATATTAATCATTTTTTAACCGAAAATTATCTACGTTACGATAAATAAGGTTTAACCCGCTTTATGCATTTGAAAATCTATTCCGTTTCTAAACATCTGCAAATCAGAAACTTCATTGAGTTTTTTGATTTAACCATAACGGTGCTATGCTAAAACCAATAAAACTCCCTGATTTACCTGCCACGCCGGCAAGGCGGGTTGCTGTTTAGACCCTCATTACGAAGTTCCAATGCATAAAGTGGGTTTAAATAATTCCACCAAAATAAATTAAATATTAATTTTAATTGCATACTTTCACATGAAATAATTGAAAAAAAATAGTCTCATGAAATACTGTAATCCATTTTCTAAATTTTCATTCACTCTTCTGGTTATTTTGTTTATAGGTTTGGTTGGATGTAATAATAAACCTAAAGAAAGTAAGGCAAAAGATATTCCGGTTAACGTTGAAGAAAAATCACCTTTTTTTAAATTATCATTAGCACAATGGTCGTTTCATAAAAAAATTCAGAGTGGTAAAATGAGCCCCTTAGATTTTGCCCAAAAAGCCAGTGAGCTTGGATTTGAAGGAATTGAATATGTAAATCAACTTTATAAGGAAGAATTGAAAAAAGATGCTGACCCCAAAGTGGCAATGGACATGCTGTTGAAAACATTAAAAGAAAAAAGTGAGACTTATAAGGTTCAAAACGTATTAATTATGGTTGATGGTGAAGGACATTTAGCAACACTTGATGAAGCTGAGAGAGCAGAAACTGTTGAGAATCACAAAAAATGGGTGGATGCAGCAAAGTATTTAGGTTGCCATTCCATTAGGGTTAATGCACATGGTGAGGGTACTGCCGAAGAAGTTGCCGACGCTGCAGTTAAAGGCTTAAGCGAACTGTCGGATTATGCTGCCAAACAAGGAATAAATGTCCTGGTAGAAAACCATGGAGGATATACATCTAATGGTCAATGGTTGGCTGATGTAATGAAAAGAGTTGGAAAGTCAAATTGTGGGACTTTACCTGATTTTGGCAATTTCTGTCAAACAGTTGGGTATGGATCGATCAATGATCAAAACTGTAAGGATCCGTATGATATTTATAAAGGTGTATCAGAACTGATGCCATTTGCTAAGGCTGTGAGTGCGAAGAGTTATGATTTTGATACAGATGGCAATCAACCCAAAATTGATTATTTGAAAATGTTAAGAATTGTAAAAAAGGCTGGTTATAATGGCTTTATAGGAGTTGAATATGAAGGTTCTAATTTAGAGGAAGAAGAAGGAATTATGGCAACTAAGAAACTTCTTTTAAAAGCTGCAAAAGATTTATAAGACTAAAATTATCATCGTATTAAATAAAATAGAAGTACAAAGAATAAATTCAACAATTAAGATAATTTGAAATGGCTGAAAAAATTAGATTAGGAATTCTCGGAGGAGGAGGAAATTCGCTCATTGGAGAGTTACATAGAATAGCTGCTCTAATAAATGATAATTATGAAATTGTGGGGGGTGTATTTAGCTCAAAATGGGAGGAAAATATTGGTTTCGCCGAGGAAATAGGATTAGCCGCTGATAGGATCTATTTAGATTTAGACAGCATGGTTGCAGGAGAACTGGATCTTCCTGAAAGTGAAAGAATGGAGGTGGCCTCTATATTAACACCTAATTTTCTTCATTTTGCTGCGGCGAAAAAATTGATCGATTACGGTTTTCATGTAATTTGCGAAAAACCGATGACCACAACTTTCAAAGAAGCAAAATTATTGGAAGCCGCAGTGGTGAAATCAAAAATCGTATTTGCTTTGACCCACACTTATACAGGGTATCCTATGGTAAGACAAATGCGTGAGATGATAAAGGATGGATTATTGGGGAAAATTCATAAAGTTGACGCACAGTACTATCAGGGATGGATCAACACTTTAATTCATGATCCGGAAAAGAGAAAGACCACATGGAGATTAGATCCTGAAAAATCCGGTATAAGCTGTTGCATGGGAGATATTGGAGTGCATGCTTTCAATTTAATTGAGTTCACAACAGGATTGCAAGTAAAATCTATTCTTGCAGATCTCAATTACCTCTATCCGGATAATAAAATGGATATTGATGGAACGGTCCTACTTCGTATTGATGAATATACAAAGGGAATTGTTCGTTCAAGCCAAATCGCCACAGGAGAAGAAAACGGTATCACTATTAGTGTTTATGGAGAGGCAGGAGGATTAAAATGGGAACAAGAAAACCCTAACTATTTATATGTGCTGTCCAATGATAAGCCGATGCAGGTGTACAAGCCCGGACATGCATATAATAGCGTAATTTCATTAGATGGAACAAAACTTCCGCCAGGTCATCCGGAAGGAATTTTTGATGCTATGGCCAATATTTATAAAGGTGCTGCCAGAGCAATTCGGGGTGAAAAATATAATGATGGCGAGTTTCCAACCGTAAAAGATGGTGTCCGGGGAATGAGTTTTATTGAAAAATCGGTAGAATCTCATTTAAAAGGAAATGTTTGGGTAGAAATAGAAAATTGAGTTATGGATTCTTTAGGTTTAAGAACAACAGTTTATACGGTAGATGATTTGAATACGGCTAAGGAGTGGTATACCAAAGCATTCGGTTTCCATCCTTATTTTGATGAGCCTTATTATGTAGGATTTAATATTTCGGGATACGAATTAGGATTGATAAAAGAGCAGGAACCGATCGATAAAGGAGAAAATGTAATTGCCTATTGGGGAGTAGAAGATATAAGGAAAGCATTTGATGGATTGATCGGCATCGGTGCGATAGAACATGAAAAACCAACTTCTGTTGGTGGGAACATCATGGTTGCTTCTGTAAAGGATCCGTGGGATAATGTAATTGGGATAATATATAATCCCGAATTTAAAATTAGATTAAAAAATAAATAAAGCATGAAAACAGTAAAAGGACCAGCCGTATTTTTGGCACAATTTGTTGATAGTAAGGCACCTTTCAATACTTTAGATGGAATGTGCAAATGGGCATCAGACCTGGGATATAAAGGGATTCAGATCCCAACTTGGGAATCCTTTTTAATTGATCTGGACAAAGCAGCGGAAAGCAAGACCTATTGTGATGAATTGAAAGGTTTAATTAACTCCTATGATCTGGAAATTACAGAGCTTTCTACACATTTGCAAGGGCAGTTGGTTGCTGTCAACCCTGCATACGATATCATGTTTGACAACTTTGCTCCGGAAGCGGTCAAAAATAATCCAAAAGAACGAACCAAGTGGGCAATAGCAACTGTTAAAAAAGCGGCGGCAGCAAGCAGGAATTTAGGATTGGACGCGCATGCTACTTTTTCCGGAGCCCTGTTATGGCACACCATGCACCCCTGGCCTCAAAGACCTCCGGGCTTAGTGGAAACAGGGTTTAAAGAATTGGCAAAGAGATGGCTGCCAATTTTAGATTTTTATGATGAAAATGGGGTAGATGTATGTTATGAAGTTCATCCCGGAGAAGATATTCATGATGGAGATACATTCGAACGATTTTTAAAAGCAACAGGCAATCACAAACGTGTAAATATATTATATGATCCATCACATTTCGTATTACAGCAATTAGATTATGTTGAATATATTGATCATTACCATCAATTTATCAAAGCCTTTCATGTTAAAGACTCCGAGTTTAATCCAACAGGTAAGAAGGGAGCTTTTGGCGGGTATAATGATTGGGGTGATAGGGCAGGCAGATACAGGTCCCTAGGGGATGGTCAAATTGACTTTAAAACAATATTTTCAAAATTGACACAGTATGGATGTGATGTTTGGGCGGTAATGGAATGGGAATGTTGCATTAAAAGTCCGGAACAAGGGGCACGTGAAGGGGCTAAATTTATTAAAGATCATATAATTGAGGCAACTCAAAAAAAGTTTGATGATTTTGCGGGTGCACAAATTGATGAGAAAGAACTAAAAAATATATTAGGGATATAAGTAGATATAGAGATGATCATTATAAAAAAATCAACATTAATTATTTTTTTAATTTCGGCATTTTTCGCTTGTAAAAAAACGCCTGAGAAATCCACAAAAGAGATGCTTACCATTCCAACTGAAATTGAAAAAGAATCTGGTTGGGAGAGTCTGTTTGACGGCAAATCATTTGATGGATGGCACAACTACAGGACAGATACTATTTCTGATGAATGGCAAATAGAAAATGGAGCTATGGTATTCACGCCAAATCCGGATAGAATTCATGGAATAAATAATATTATTACAGATAAAAAATATACTAGTTTTATTCTCTCTTTGGAATGGAAGATATCAAAAGAGGGGAATAGTGGTGTTTTTTGGGGAATATTTGAAGATGAAAAATACGCTGTTCCTTATCAAACAGGACCTGAAATACAAGTACTTGATAATTTAAATCATCCGGATGCTGCTAAAAGAACGCATCAGGCCGGTGCTATTTTTGGTATTCTTGGACCGGCTGTTGATCTTAGTAATAAAGAAAATGAATGGAACCAATTCATTATTAGAATTGATCAAAAGAACAACCTGGGAAATGTAATTTTTAACGGGACGAAAATTATTGAATTCCCGGTTCATGGAGAAGAATGGGACCGTATGGTTGCGGATTCAAAGTTTAAGGATTGGGAAGGGTTTGGTAAATATCAAACTGGTCATATTGGACTACAGGACCACGCAAATAAAGTGTGGTTTAGAAATATAAAGATTAAAGAATTAGACTAGCTGTATTCTTGCTGTCAAGAATCTATTTTATCCGTTGGATATCGCAATGTTTTGGCTCAATGATAACTATTCAACCTATCAAAATCGACCGTTGAATTAACCTGTTTACCTGCAAAAATTTGAATGATCTAAGCAAACCCTTGAAAAGCTGTAAAAATTATTTAGATCGAACGGAGGTTTATAGATTTCTTATTATATTTACACAGTTTGTGATTTTTCAATAAAATATTGAACCCGGATTATGTAATAGAATTTTGTAATGAGGGTTGAAACCACAACCTGCCTCGACGGCAAGGCGGGTAAAATATGACTTTTTAGTAGTTTATGCATAGCAGCGTTATGGTTAAACTTCAAAAAGTAATGAAATGGTATATTTTGCAGTGGCTTCAAGACGTAATAAATTTTCTATTGCATAAAGCGGGTTGAAAGATCCTCTATAAAAAAGTGAATAGGTTGAAGATAGAAATTTAAGTGAAGAACAAGTATCGACTTTCTAAAAATATAGTTTAGCATGAAGGAATTTTCCTTTAAATTGTGAAATGATATTGAGAATAGTTTAAATCAAATATAAATCATCATTTTTTAATTAATTAAGTTTAGTATTATGAGTAAGATCAAAAAAAAGAATACTTTGTCCCGAAGGGATTTTGTGAACAAAACTATGGCTGCAACGGCAGGCTTTACCATTGTGCCTTCATTTGCTGTTAGTGGTTTAGGGTATAAAGCACCCAGTGATAAATTGAATATTGCCGGTATAGGTGTAGGTGGAATGGGTTTTGGAAACCTTAAAAGAATGGAAACTGAAAATATTGTAGGCTTATGTGATGTGGACTGGAAATACTCTGACAGGGCTTTTAAGCATTTCCCAAATGCTAAAAAATTCAAGGATTTCAGAAAAATGTATGATGAAATGGGTAAGTCAATTGATGCTGTTATTATTGCAACGGCCGATCATACTCATGCCATTACAGCTGCTCAGGCCATTGCCATGGGAAAACATGTTTATCTGCAAAAACCATTGACGCATACGGTTTATGAATCCCGACTTTTAACGAATCTTACAAAGAAACATAAGGTGGCAACCCAAATGGGTAATCAGGGAGCATCTGGAGAAGGGGTTAATTTAATTTCGGAATGGTTGGCTAACAATGAAATTGGTGAAGTTACCAAAGTTGAGGCCTTTACGGATAGACCAATCTGGCCACAAGGACAACCAAGACCGGATGGAATGCCAGTACCGGATACTTTAGACTGGGATCTTTTTATTGGTCCTGCGAAAACCCGCCCATACAATGCGATGTATACTCCATGGAACTGGAGAGGTTGGTGGGATTTTGGTACAGGTGCTCTGGGAGATATGGCTTGTCATATTTTACACCCTGTATTTGTTGGTCTTGAATTGGGTTATCCAACTTCTGCCCAAGGAAGTTCAACTTTATTACTTGCTGATTCGGCACCAACTGCTCAAAAAGTGTCCCTTAACTTCCCTAAACGAAAATCCAGCTCTAAAATGAATTTACCGGGAGTAGAGGTGATATGGTACGATGGAGGTTTACAGCCGGATAAGCCGGAAGGTTGGCCAGATGGGAAAAACATGAATCATGCCGGAGGTGGAGTAATTTTCCACGGTACAAAAGACAAATTGATTTGTGGATGTTATGGTATGGATCCTTGGTTATTATCAGGTAGAGTACCTGATGCTCCGAAATTTAGACGACGCATTGAGGTAGATCACGAACAGGATTGGATAAGAGCTGCAAAAGAAAGCAGTGCGAATCGTGTGGAAGCTTCTTCTCATTTTGGCGATGCCGGACCATTCAATGAAATGGTGGTTATGGGTGTTTTAGCTGTTCGACTCCAAAATTTGAATAAAAGACTGGAATGGGATGGTGCTAATATGAAATTTACAAATATCAATGATAATGAAGAACTTAAGATCATTACAAAGGATAATTTTGAAATCCATGATGGTCATCCTACCTTTAAAAAAGAATATACGGATCCGATGAATGCTAATAAATTTGCGCAGGAATTGATTAAACATGAATACAGGGATGGATGGTCGTTACCGGAGATGCCTAAATAAATATATTCACTCTATTATTAATAAAAATATTAAAATCATCCATGATTTAGATCAATAAAAAAGTAAATCTAAATCATGGATTTAATAAATCTAAAAAATTAAACAAATGACAACAAGAATTTTAATTGTAATTTTTAGTTTGGCCGTACTCCCATTTATGACTGGTTGTGACACAAAACCAAAAAAAGATGTGGAGACAGAAACTAAATCCGCAAAAGAAGAAACTAAAACTGATAAAGATGATGGCTGGATCTCGCTTTTTGACGGTAAGACAACAGATGGTTGGAGAGGATTTAAAATGGATCATTTTCCTAGTGGTTGGCAAGTTGATGATGGCTCATTGCATTGCATAGGCTCTGGTCGTGGAGAAGCCGGCAGTAAAGAAGGTGGAGATATAATTTATGATAAAGAGTTTCAAAACTTTACTCTAAGCCTGGAGTGGAAGATCTCTGAAGGAGGTAATTCCGGAATTTTTTATTTAGGTCAAGAAGGTGATTTTGAAACTATTTGGAGAACAGCCCCTGAGATGCAGGTTTTGGATAATGACAAACATCCGGATGCAAAACTTGGAAAAGACGGAAACAGACAAGCGGGTTCTCTATATGATCTGATCCCTGCAAAACCACAAAATGCAAAACCTGTTGGAGAATGGAATAAAATTGAAATAACCGTTTATAAAGGAACAGTAGTTCATATGATGAATGGAGAAAAAGTAGTGGAATATCATTTATGGACACCTGAATGGAATGAATTGGTGGCCGGTAGTAAATTCCCGGGTTTAAATCCAACTTGGGCTGATGTTGCATCGAAAGGTTATATCGGACTACAGGATCACGGTGATGATGTTTGGTATAGAAATATTAAAATTAAGGAATTATAGTGAAGAGAAATCTTATAATTCAATAAATAAACTTCTGTCTTTTCAGCATGTCGTTTATAAAAAGCTCCATCAAAAGCGATCAGGCAATTTGATGGAGCTTGTTTTTGATAAGAGTTGGGTTTAACCACCCCGTCTCCATCTACCAATGGAGCCACCCCTCCTTGCAAAAAAGGAGGGGAATCATATATAAAAAACCTTCTCTATAAAGGAAAGAGCCTGTAGTAAACTTGATTTGGTGTGGTTCCGCAGTTAGCAGAGAAGGAAGGGTGAAATTAAGAATAGAACAAATTCTTATCCTGATAAAGAAGGTAACTTTTATCGTCCTTGCTTATTTATGTCCGTTTTTCTTGAGGATATACCAAGCCAACTTTATCTCTAACCGTATCCAGAATCGAGATCAGATCCAAACTATTTTTATGCGACCAAAGGTCACTTTCAATTTTATTGGCTCGTATACACTTATGACATTCTTCAATTTCATAGCTAAACCCTATTCCCATAGTTGGCAGTTTAAAAATAACTTCTTCATTATTTTTGATGACTGCATATTCTTGCGCAGCATGCCAGGAATTTGGTATGATAATTTGACCCTCAGTGCCACTTATACGTACAGTGTTAACCGAATTTGACGTAAAGCCAGAGTATAGAATAGCTTGGGCCTGATCATAATTAAAAATCATGGAGGTCTGTATATCACATTTGGATATCTTATGAAAAATGGATTTTGCCAATATATTTTTTGGAACTCCTAATATTAAATAGGCTAGAAAAGCAGGATAAATTCCTATATCCAAAATGGCGCCACCACCCAAATCTAAATTCAGCACTCTGCTGTCTATTGGTTTATCCGACTTAAAAGAAAATTCTGCGTTAATATATTTTATTTGACCAATCTCACCATTGTCAATACTCTTTTTTATTGCAACAATACTTGGATTAAAACGGGACCACAGGGCCTCCATAAAAAAACGTTTGCTCCGCTTCGAACTTTCAATAATGGCATTGGTTTCCTTGGCGTTGAGCGCCAATGGTTTTTCGCATAAAACATGTTTGCCATCTTTCATAGCGTTAATACTCAATTCTTCGTGAGAAACATGAGGTGTGGCTATATAAACAATATCAACATCTTTATCTAAAAACAGTTCTTTATAACTGCCATAAGCCTTTTTCGCATTGTGTACTTTTGCAAAATTTTGAGCTTTTTCAAAAGATCTTGATGCAACTGCTGTTATTACAGCATCTTCAACGAGAGCCAGATCAAGGCAGAATTTATTGGCGATGTTGCCACAACCAATAATTCCCCATTTTATTTTATTTGATAGACCCATAATATTTAATTCGAGCAACTGCGTTGTGAAAATACCATTTTATTGGTAAATAAACCCTTGCTTTTAATTTTCATTCCTCAATTAATTGGATTCTGAACACTACGAAAAGATTTTTTTATGCTTTGCATAAGGAGGTCTGATTACCCAACTGCTCATCTCCTTTTTATTGAAAATCATCCACCAGGAAAAAAATATTGTCGTTGAAAATTGTAGTACGAGAGGGAACCAAATAGGCAAAGTTTGACTTAAGTCAGCCAACATTCCATCAGTTGGGAATATACCAAAGCCCATAAGTGCCGGAAGTCGATACCAATAGTATATAGAAACTGCTGCCATAGCAAATAAATTGACTAGTAAAATTTCATTTTTTTTAGAAATTATTTTTTTCAAGAAGAGAAATAATACCAAGGTTGTTGTCATTGCAACAAGAGGAATTGAATAGGTAGAAATTAAATGATACCAGCCTTCATTATTGTAATAATCCTGTACATGAAACCATCCCCAAATATAGCCTGGAAATCCGCCAACTATTATAGTTCCTCCAATTTTTTCGTTTATACTCTTTTTCTTTTTTAGAATAGGATTAATAGCTTTAGTTGAATCCGGGCAGTTACTAACACAACTGACACAAGATTTACAATGTGCATTTGGTAATTCAAACAAGCTTTTTCGACCATATAACTTTTCTACAGGATGTATTGGACATAAACCTGAACACCAGGCACTTTTCCAGTCATATCGAAAACTTAAAACTATTGCAATTACTGCCAGCAAGCCTATTATTAGTGCCGTTGCCGGTCCATTTGTATCGAAGATCGTATGTCTTAGCGGAATAATGAGTAATAGTAATATTACCGAAATTAGCTGGAATTTTCCTTGTTGCTTTACTTTTAGCTTTTTATTTCTTGCAAAACCTAAATGACGAGAAATAAGAGATGTAGAAGCTAATGGGCAAACATTTCTCCACAATCCGGCAGAAACCACGAATAATGCCGGGGCTACCGGGATGAGAACGTTCCAAAAAGCATGAATTCCAATTTCCGGAATGAAAATTAATGAGAAGAAAATACCTAAGCCAATTATTCCTACTAGAAGTTGCGCTATTCTCCAGTAGGTTATTGGGGTGGATGCTCTTATTGATTTGTCTTGTGTATTCATAAAAATAAAAAGTGTTAATATATTAATGTCTTTAGATCTTTCTCAACCTTTGATTATTTCCAAAACATAGTATGATCAACTTAAAACGCTTGTTTTATATTTTGCAATAGCTCATATCTCTACATAAAAAAAAGCTAACTTTAAATGCCAGCTTTTTTTTTCTAACTTATTATCTCTATTGAGAATTTGTGCTAATGTATTTCATTTATTAGTATCTCAAGATTAACGATAGTTTAAAAAGATTAATAAAAGATTAAAAAGATTAATAAAAGGTTAAATGCGATAATTTGTAATAATAAAATCGCGGTATAAATTTATTCTGCAGATATTTGCGCTGATGAGGGGTAAAAAAGTTTACATAGTAATATTTATAATTTCTATCATAGGAATTTCCATTGTGCAATATCAATATTTACGCATTGGCTTAAATCTGGCCAAAGTACAATTCAATCAAAAAATTGGTCTTGCCGTTAATGAAATCAAAGAAGGACTCCGATCCGAAAATGAATTGACATTTTTGGTAGGTAAGGCAATCACCAAAGATGACAAGTATTTTAAACTGAGTATAGATAGCGTTCAAGACGCAGCGAGGTATTTCATGAATGATTTTTTAATAGATAAATTACTTCAACAAGGAATTAAAACGGATTTTACTTATACCCTAAATACCAGAGATTCAACAGAATATTTAACTTCACCAACTACTTATAATAAAGATGAAATACTTTTAAAATATCCAGTTCCTCTTGATGGTTATTTACTTGGATTGACCAATGAGAATCTAATTTTAGAATTGCAGTTTAAAAACTTGAATAAATATTTTTTGTTTCAGTTAAATGGATTAACAATACCCGGCTTACTTTTCATTGTGGCAATAGTATTTGTAATAATATGGGTTTTTAGATCTTTTTATTGGCAAAATAAAATAATCACCATTACCAATGAATTTATTAATAACCTGACACACGAATTAAAAACCCCGGTTTTTTCAATTGGAATAGCATCAAAAATATTACTGGAAAAATCTACTCATGAAAATAAGGAATTGGTGAATTTAATTAGAGTACAAGTCGACAAACTTAAAAATCAAATTGAAAAAGTATTAGAATTGGCCAGTTTAGAAGATAAAAAGGCCTTCATTGATAAAAAAGTTACCGATTTCAAACCAATAATTTCAAATTTGGGCCTAGATTTTGAAAAATTGGCTGCATTGGAGGATATTGATTTCTCAATTGAGTTAAAAAAAGATAAATATATACTCAATTGCGATTCTTATCTATTAGAAAGTGCAATAAACTGTCTGTTAGAAAATGCAAAAAAGTACACTAAGGAAAATATAAAAATTATACTTTTGGCCAATAAGGACAAGAATAATTTATTTATTAGCGTCAAGGATAATGGTATTGGGATTTCAGATGAAAATAAAAAGAAAATATTTGACAAATATTATAGAGTTTCCATTGGAGATGTTCATGATGTTAAAGGCTATGGTCTAGGTTTGAACTATGTCAAAAGAATTGTAAAACTCCATAAAGGCAAGATAATAGTAAATAGCACGCTTGGAAAAGGATCGGAATTTATTATTGGCCTGCCGTTATATAAGTATGATAAATAGTAAAAAAATATTGCTCGTTGAAGATGATGAATCTTTGGGTTATTTACTTTCCGAATACCTTAAGATGAAACATTTTGATGTGGTTTGGAGAAAAAATGGAACTTCTGCATGGGAAACAATTCAGCACGATTATTTTGACTTGATTATTCTGGATGTAATGATGCCCGATATGGATGGCTTCACCTTGGCAAATAAAATTAAACAGCAGTTTACAACAACTCCTTTTATTTTTCTTACTGCTCGCTCCTTAAAAATTGACGTATTGAAAGGATTTGCTTTAGGAGCTGTTGATTATTTAAAAAAGCCCATAGATGAGGAAGAATTGGTTGTAAGATTAAACACGCTTCTAAATACCTTATCAGCTAAAAAATCATCTGCTATTGATAATAGAAATGAAATAAATTTTGGAGATTATGTTTATAACAGAGATAATTCACAGTTAATTTATAAGGATGGATCAACACAACAATTGACATTTCGTGAAAACAAATTGTTGCATCTCCTGGTATTAAAACAAAATGAATTATGTTCTCATAAGGAGATTTTAAATAGTATTTGGGGTAAGAATGATTTTTTCAGTAAAAAAAGTTTAAATGTTTTTATAACGCATTTGAGAAAATATTTAGAAAAGGATCCGTTAATTAGAATAGAAAATATTCACAATCAGGGGTTTATATTAAAAATTATAGAAGAGTAATTTTTTTATCTTCATTCACCGGGTGACTTCGAGTCACCCGGTGAATACATAAATTAAAGGTGCTAATTATTTAATTGGTAAATAGATCTCGGCAATCCAATCAAGTTCATTACCCCCTATAAATGGATTATTATAAAAAATTTCCAATGGCTTTTTATCCACTTCTATATTATGACGATTGGCATATTCATATAGCGCAAACCAAGCCTTGTCAGATCCAATATAATTTCCGTTATAAATTGCTTTTAATGCTTTCTTTGATTTAGTTCTTCCAAATTTTATTAAACTATCCACGGGTAACGAATCTTTATGTTTTATTTGGAAACCAAATTTGTAGTTTAGGATGTTTTTTTCAAGATTCCAATCGTCTACAATAATAATTGGTAAGCCTTCTATTTCAATTGTATTATATTTTAAGAACTCTAAAATAGTGGAGTTATTTTTCATCATTTGTGATGCTTTGTCCCTCATTTTAACATTCTTTAGATCAACATATACATAGTCAAATTGAGGGATCGAATCGATGCTGATACTATGAACCCTGAATTTTTCTTTTAAGGTAAATTCGATTCCCTTTTTATACCCTTTAATTAATTCGAGACTTGTATTTTTAAAAATTGTATTAAAAAATGGAGCGGTAAGCCTGTTATAAACCCCCTTATTCTTTTCACTGATTCCTACTCTAATTTGGGTTATACTATCATTAATTGACTTAAAACTCCATTGCATCGTTAGATTGAGGTTCTCTTTTTGGAGTTTCTGATTTATGAGTTCATAGGGTATTCTATCGATAATTTCATAGGTAAATTCACCTTTTTTCTGGTTCAATAAATTCCATTCTTCAGCAGAAACAAATAAAGTACCCGGAGAGGTTTTTGCTCTAAAACGTATTATATAATCTTCCGATTTAATAAACAGATACCAGGTAAGTGTTAATAGCAAAAAAAATAAAACTATGAAGATTGGTTTTTTCTTGTTCATTAGCCATTAATTTGTCATTTGCAAATGCTCGGCCACAAAATCCCCAATATTTTTCCCTTGAACTAATCCGTTATCAATGGCAGCCCGATAATGAATACCTCCGTATAAACGGCTTATAGCAGCTTCTGATGATGCATCATAAAATGAATCAAAGCTTCTTATTGGTAATCCGTAAACTAGTTCCGTATCATCATCGAATGAAAAATTATCTCCAAAAATTTGAGTCAGTACTACCGAAGCTGCCCCGGAAACCACAGAATGACCACTTGTATATTCAGGGAAAGGGGGTGTTTGCAAAACCGGAAACCAATTTTCATTTAATAAGTTATTTATTAAAGTTTCGGGACGAATTAAATTACTACTGTATTTTTCATCCCAACAACTTATAAAACCATCCGAGAGAGCAATTGAGGTTTTAGTATAAGCATATACTGTTTTTGCAAAGTTGGCATTATCCTTTCGACTTGCAATTTTACAAATGCCTATCCAATGCCCTCCGGGTGTTATTTTTTTTGTTGCAAACATAAGATGTCCCTTAGTAGTTGAAACATAAGGATTACAATCCCAAAATTTAGCTATTTCTACATGTTCCGGATTCCTGTTTTCTGCTAATACTCCACCACCTAATTCATAAACTTCCATCAGCTCGTCGTGAAATTTACTATCCTTGTTCATATCATATTTTGGATGTGGAATTGGTTTAAACTGTTCTGCTGAGTCAATTACAAAAGTTCTGATCTTGCTCCAGTGTGGTTCAATACCATCCATATATGACGGGGGAGTGGGTTGCCAACGGGTTTCATTTTCTGCAAATACGGTAAACTTCGGCATTGTCCTTGTTTCCTTATAATTATCCTTGTCCATCCAATTTTTTATATGTGCTGCGACTAACATACCGTATTCCTTAGATGCGTTAAATTCGTTCTTATTGATCCGTTTCCAGGAAGTATACAGGCTGTCTCTGTATGCGATAATTTTGTCTTCCGAAAAAATAAGATCTTTCCCTATTTCGAGATAGGCAACTATTGCTGCAATCTTAGCATTCACCTCTTCAGTAGTTGGGTTTGGTATAGGTGATAAATCCTTTACCTGACCGTTTAGGGTGATGTAGGATTTGTCATACTTTGCTATCACTTCAAAAGCAGCAATATTAGAATAAGCATAAATTCTACTTGCCACCGGAGGTGAGAAAATATCATGTACAATTACAGAGGTTAATTTATCAACGGCATAGTGATAATCTTCGGAAGTCAGTTCGATTGGTTTTAATTCTTTATTACAGGAAAAGAACAGAAGCCCAATGGCAAGAGTTAAGATTATTTTTTTCATATTTCATTATTAAGTTTATACAATTCTGATCTACCGTTATTTACGGTTACTAAAACATATTTTTCATTGCCAATGGTTATAATATTCAATCCTTTGACCATCTTCTGTGTTAAATTGATACCCAAGGTATTGGCAGAAATTATTTTACCATTTTTAGCTACCACGTTTCCCGCATTTGCATCGAATCGGCCGTGAAACGGAATGACCCCAAAGAAGTTTCCTGCAGTTAAAATTTCATCTTCACCATCATTATTAAAATCATATTTTAATAATTGGGTTATTGGCGCTAATTGCAATTCATCTCCAAATTTATGGAATTGAAATTTTCCATTTACATTTTCCAGATAACCGGACGCCAATTCATCTACCGTTAGCAGGATTGAACTATCGAGCAGTTCTTTGCTAAAAACCCCTTCCAAATCTTCTTCAGAGAAAGCTTTATATGTCGTAAATTTTTTTCGCAGTAAAGTATTCATTTGTTTGGATAGATCATCTAACCCAAGAATCGGATAATAAATCCCATTTTTAGCTGTTGCCAATATAGTTTCTGTCGTTTTGTTCCCGTCAAAATCTCCGTAATACATCCTTAGTGGATATTCTGAGGAGGCAGTAAATTTGCTATTTAAGCCCCAATTACCCATTACATAATCATCGTCACCGTCATTATCAATGTCATAAGATTCAATACTATGCCACAGTCCTTTATTTTTATTTTCCATCAAGAGATTATCAACCTTAACCAAAGAATTATTCTCATTTTTAAAAAAGGTTGGTGCCATCCATTCACCAATAACAATAAGATCGGTCTTATTATCGTTGTTAAAATCTGTCCAAATGGCATCGGTAACCATTCCTACTTTCTGTAATTCTTTATTTTCAACAATGTTAA
>DAOUPU010000121.1 GCA_030625995.1 Flavobacteriaceae bacterium | reverse complement strand
CCCAGGTAAAAAATGCTTTAAAGTAGCCTCTATTCCATTCTTTAAAGTCATCGTAGATGAGGGGCATCCGTTACAGGCACCTTGTAAAATAACATTTACTTCTTTAGTGTTTTTTATATAAGATAAAAATTGAATATTTCCGCCATCACCGGAAACAGCAGGTTTGATATGCTCTTCCAGGATGGCAATAATTTGCTTTGAGATATCATCATTAGTTTGTTGATACTCTTTTGAAATGTTAGTGCTCACTACTTTATTCTGGTAATTTTCTGAAACAACTCTTCTGTCACTTTGTAAATATTCTTTGATAAAATCCCGAATTTCTGTGTTGACCTCAAACCAATCTACATTTTCATTTTTCATAATGGATATATAGTTGCTTGAAATAAACACTTCCTTAACGAAAGGGAATTCAAAAAGTTCTAGAGCCAGGGGAACATCCTTGGCATCATTGCGATTCAAAACTTCAATATTTTGAGAAGTGAGCAATTTATTTGTTACGAATTTTTGAACATTTGGGTTAGGTGTACCTTCCGCATATACTTCGATTACTACCTTGGTACTTACTGCATTAAAGATAGATTTATTTGTACTGGTATAAATCACCAACATCTCTCTTATTTCTTCTTGCACCTCTTCCCATTCCAGAATATCAAATTTTTCAATGGCAATAAAGTTTGCCGTAATAAACACTTTTTTTACAAATGGAAAATGAAATAACTGTTGCACCAATTCTGAATTTTCGGCATCATCTATGGAATTGTATTCAAAACTGCTCTGAGTGAGTATTTTTTCAAATACAAATTTTATAATAGCTCCATTACTCGTTTTTTCTATTCTAATATCTGACATTATAAATGATTTATTTTTTGGCAAATTTACGAAAGAATATTGTCTATTTTTGAATTAAGAATAAATATAAAAGTTGCGCATTATGATCATTAAAGAATTAAATGGAATAAAACCACAATTTGGAGAGAAATGTTTTTTTGCTGATAATGTTGTTGTAGTTGGGGATGTCTCTATGGGGAGTCAATGTAGTGTTTGGTATAATGCTGTAATAAGAGGTGATGTCCATTATATTAAAATGGGAAATAAAGTAAATGTACAAGACGGGGCTGTTATTCATGCAACCTATAAAACTTCTCCGACCAATATTGGGAATAATGTTTCCATTGGTCATAATGCAATTGTTCATGGATGTACTATACATGATAATGTGCTGATTGGAATGGGTGCCATTATAATGGATGACTGTATCGTGGAAAGCAACAGCATCATAGCTGCCGGGGCCGTAGTGACGAAAAATACGATCGTAGAATCAGGTTCTGTCTATGCCGGAACTCCTGCAAAAAAATTAAAAGATATAAGTAAGGACCTAATCTCCGGAGAAATTGAAAGAATTGCAAATAATTACATAAAATATGCAAACTGGTACAGATAGAATACTCTTCAATTCACAAGATAAAAAAAACCAATCTTATCCAGATTGGTTTTTTATGAGAGAGAAACTTCTTTTATTATTGTAGGCCGAGTTTCGCTTTTACTGCACCTAATAAATCTTCACCTTCGAATACTATTAGTCCCTTACCGGCTGATGAATCCAAAACATATTGGATACCTTTTTCTGTTGCAACATCTTTTACTGCCTGTTGTGCTTTTTCGACAATTGGTTTTAAAAGATCAAATTGCTTTTTTTGAATTTCTTGCTGTGCAGTTTGACCATATTTTTCAATTTTTTGCTGTAAACCTTGAACTTCCTGTTGTCTCTCTTGATTTTTTACATCAGTTTGCGTTGGAGCTTCAGCATCATATTTTTTTAATTTTGCCTGAAGCGAAGCCATTTGCCCATTGTACTCATCTGCATAGGTCTGTTGTACTTTTTTCAATTCATCCTCCATTGCTTTTGTTTCTGGCATTGCCAATAATAACTGCTCACTGTCAATATGTGCAAATTTTTGAGCTTGTATTGTATTGAAAGCTGAAAAAAGTATGATTGCTACGAATAATTTTCTTAATGTTTTCATTTTTTTAATAATTTTTTTTGTTTTTATTCTCTTTTAGTTGTTGTTTTCTATCTGTGCTTCCCGTGCTTTTTTACGGTCTTCTATTTCCTTTAATTTTGCTGCTCTTTGTTCATCTGCAACTTTTCTCAAGGAATCTCTTTTACGAATTCTAGCTTCTTGTTGTGCCTTGATTTTTGCTTTCAGAGCTTCTCTTTTAGCAAATCGATCGTCGATTTTTTGCTGTTCTTTAGATTTTTGTTCCAATACAGGCTCTCCTTCTGATTCTACTTCAACATTCTCTTCAAGCGTATTTTCTGCGTTAACATCCTGAGTTTTCGCATTTTCTTCGGTTCCTCCAGCTACCGTTGCTAGTCGTTCATTTTTTCTGTCGTCTACGGCTTTTCTTTTTCTATTCTTTACAATACTATTTAAAACCAGTTCAGAAATATCAAACTTACTATTAGTGTACAACATTATTAAATCGGATGATTTATCAAAAACAACATCATACCTTTTATTTGCACTTATTGTTTGTATTGAATTGTACACCTGATCCTGTATAGGTTTAGCCAACTGCTTCCTCATTTGAAATAAATCGCCGGTTGGGCCAAAATAAGCAACTTGTAATCTTTTTAATTCTTTTTCCTTTATTAAAATATCTTCTTCACGTTCTTGAATTAATTCATGTGTGAGTAGTGGTTTTTCGTTACTTAAATCTGTTTTAAGCGTGTTTATCTCATTCGAAAGAACATCTAATTTTAATTGCCAACCCTTAACTTTTGCATCGAGTCTGGATTGCGCTGCAACATATTCAGGTATATTCTCAAGAATATAATTCATATCTACATAAGCAATTCTCTGTCCTTTTTGCGAAAAAGAACTACAACTGATAAAAATTAATATTACTATTAGAACTCTCTTCATTTTTTCATCATCCGATATTAAAAAATCACCACCCTTTAATTTTGAGACAAATATACTAATTTAGCTTAGAATTGTTGCCCAATAATAAAATGTGTTTGCCAACCAGAAACTTGGAAAGTTCCGGGTATCGTGTCAAATCCATATCCAAAGTCAACACCCAATAAACCAAATGCCGGCATAAAAACTCTTGCCCCAACTCCTGCTGCTCTTTTTAGATCAAAGGGATTGTAATTTTTAAATTCCTGCCAGGAATTACCTCCTTCAAGAAATGTAAGCGCATAGATAGAAGCAGATGGTTTTAAGGAAATAGGATATCGCAGTTCAAAGGAAACTTTATTATAGATCGTACCTCCTGTTATTAGTGATAAACTTGAATTAGGATACCCTCTTAGAGCAATAACTGTCCTGCCATCAAATTGTCCATTTGCTAATCCATCACCTCCTACAAAAAAACGCTCGAATGGAGGAGGGCCTATATCATCATTGTATGCTCCTAAGTACCCCATTTCTCCTAAAGTCATTAATGTTAATTTACCTATGACCGACGTGTACCATCTACCCGAAAAATTAACCTTATAGAACTCGAGCCATTCATATTTTTCCTCATCCGGTAAATTAGTATAATCTTTATCATTAAAATAAGAATAAGGTGGAGTAAACTTTAATCCAATGCTAAACTGAGATCCCTGTTGCGGGAAAATTGGATTTGGCCCAGCACTGCTTCTGCCTAAAACCACAGAAAAATTAAAGTTATTGGAAACTCCATTACTAAATGTAAATGAAGGTAAAAAATAATTTTTCAAGTTGAATTGCTGGTAATTCATCGATGTGGTCAATGTAAAGAAATCATCTGGCCATTTAAGTCTTTGACTCAATCCTACCGAAGCTCCAATAACATTCAAACGCTGGTCCTTATCAACATCTCTGGTAAGATAATTAAAACGAAATTGACTCGAATAGTAAATAGAAAAATTAAACCCTTTTGGTTTTTTTCCACCCATCCAGGGTTCTGAAAAATTTATACTGTAAGTTTTTGAGTATTTACTAACTTGTAATCGAAGTCCGACCGTTTGGCCGTCTCCTCTAGGTACGGGTTTATATTCTTTTAATTTAAACAGGTTTCTGACAGAAAAGTTATTGAATGACAGCCCTAATGTTCCAATAAATGTACCTCCACCATAACCTCCCTGAAGTTCAATTTGGCTAGATCCTTTTTCCGCTAAGCTATATTCTATATCAACAGTTTTGTCCGAGTGATTAGGTCTTACATCAGGGACAATTGCTTCGGGGTCAATATATCCTAACTGACCAAGTTCTCTAATTGTACGTACTATATCTTTTTTACTGAATAAGTCCCCCGGCTTGGTTCTAATTTCTCTGAATATTACATGATCGTTGGTCACATCATTCCCAACTACAGTAATTTTTCTAAACGTTGCAGCTTCATCTTCTACAATTCTTATTTCAAGGTCAATGATATTATTATCTGTGCTGGTCTCGACAAGATTAACAGAAGAAAATAAGTATCCATTATTATAATAAGTATTAGATATGTCCTCTGAATCCGGTGAGCCATCTCCATTTACCCTTTCATTCAACAGCTTTCCATTATAAATTACCCCTTCTTGAATTCTTAAAATGCTCTGCAGTTGTTGATCTGTAAATACAGTGTTGCCCAAGAAAGTGATCGAACCAAATTTATACCGATCTCCTTCATTTACGGTAATATCTAAATTTATTGTATTATCATCATTCCATGAGATGGAATCCTTTACAATAAGTGCATCTCTAAATCCTTTTTCTTGAAATTTTCCAACTACTCCTTTGAGTTCTTCTTCGTATACATCTTTTACAAATTTTGAAGATGTGAATAAACTAAGTATTCCTTTTTTTGTAATAGATTTCTCCTTCGTTTTTTTTAGAATTTTTTTTAATTTTTTATCGGATATGGCCCTGTTATTATGAAAAGTTATATTCTTAATTTTAATTTTACTTCCCTTATCAATTAAGATTAACGCATCTTGAGTGTTTATTTGAGATGTGTCTGGTTTTGTTGAGATAGTAACTTTGGTTTTTAAAAATCCTTTTTCTCTGAATTTATTTACTATTTGATTTTTAGTAGTAGTTATCAGGTTTTCGGTAAGCATTGAGCCACTTTGAAATTCTATTTCTTTTTGAATTTCTTCAATTTTTGACTTTTTAACACCTTTAATCGTCAATGTACCAACTCGATCTAATTCAGTTACATTGATCTCGATATAAATAGAATTTCCATCAATTTTCGTAACGTAAACATCAACATTACTAAAAAGCTTGGAGCCCCATAATTTCTTTATCGCAGACGATAATTTATCTCCTGGAATTTTTATTAGTTGTCCGGTGCTTAAACCTGAAAATATTAATATGGACTGCTCTGAAATTGTCTGTATACCATCAACTGAGATTCCTCCCAAAATATATTTTTTATTTTTATCAACCTTGATCGGTCCTGATACTTTGGGAGTTTCCGGAACTGTGTCCAATACTTTTACAACTGGGGGTAAAGTATCTCTAAATTTTTCATTTTTTGGTGTTGAAATCATATCCTGATTTACAGGAAAGATAGTATCTGTTTTTTGATTGGTTTTTGGTATGCTATCGGACACCTGATTAGTAGAATATATCGAATCAGTTGCTGTTTCATCTTTGGGTTCGGCAAACATATCTCGATTTACCGGAAAGATCGTGTCTTTAGCCTTGCTCTCACCAGAAGAATTATCTTTAGCCTTTTTTACTACAGTAGAATCTTGAGTTTTCGCATCTTCAGAAGTGTTTTCTTGTGCATTTGCGGTGACTAAAGATAAGATTAAAATAAGTGGTAAAAGGCAGATTTTCAACTTATTGAATATTGTTATCAATTTGTTCACTTGTTTTTCCAAATCGTCTTTCTCTTCTTTGATAATTTAATATTGCTTCGTAAAAATCTTCTTTTCTAAAATCGGGCCATAATACATCAGTAAAATACAATTCAGCATATGCAATTTGCCATAAAAGGAAATTGCTAATACGCTTTTCACCACTGGTTCGAATCAAAAAATCAACGACGGGCAAAGTAAATGTATATAAATGACTATTAATAACTTTTTCGTCGATTTCTTCGATTTTAAATTCATTATTAACAATTTTTTTAGAAATAATTTTAACGGCATTAACAATTTCTTCTTTGGCACCATAATTTAGCGCTAAAGTCAGTGTTAAACCACCATTATTAATTGTATTTCCTATAACTTCTTTAAGCTCTTTTTGGGCTCTGGACGGAAGGCCGTCAATATTTCCAATTGTCTGTAATTTGACATCATTTTTTTGAAGAGTCTTTAGTTCTTTTTTTAAAGACGTTACCAGTAAGCTCATTAGTACATTTACTTCAGATTTGGGTCTGTTCCAATTTTCCGTGGAAAAAGTATATAATGTTAAAGCATGGATACCAAGCTCGGCAGCCGCTTCAACCGTTTCTCTTACCGCTTTAACCCCCTTTTTATGACCGTTAATTCTGGATAAGCCCCGTTTTTTAGCCCATCTACCGTTACCATCCATAATAATGGCAACATGTCTAGGCAAACAATTTGTATTTATTTCGGCTTTTAAACTCATTACTTTATTAAAATTTCCCGGTATAGCAGCCCTCTCTTCCAAATGCAAAGACCAAAGTTATCCCCGTGAACACATACCAATCATTATCGTTAGGGTTTATTTGAATATTTGCACTATTTTCATCATATGGATATCCGTCGATATCATCTTTAAATGTATATCTGAACGAAGTCTCAAACCCAATTCCAATATTATGAGCTAATTTCATTTTATAGCCAACACCAAATGGCATAGTAAAATTATAAGTGCGACCAGAGGCAAAAGTGCCATAATTAACCACTCCTGCTTCTAATAAAATGTAAGGGGTATTCGTGTAACCTATCTTGGATAAACTGTATTTAAAGAAGTGATACTCAATTCCAACAACCAGTTCATGAATGCTATTTGAAAAGTTTAAATCTCTGTATTTTCTAAATGAATTATTAGACTGAGCATCGTCACCTATAATTTTAGAATAAGTGTAATTCGCTCTGATAGAATACCTCGGATGCATGTTCCATTTGTAAACAGCCCCAACGGCATAACTATTTGGGTAAATCCAGTTTGTCCTCCCTATATCACCGATATAATTGCTTCCTCCTAAAAACACGCCAGCCTCATTTATTTGACCTATTGATACACCAGTAAATAAGATAAATATTATTACTAATAGCTTTTTATTCATCATAAAAAAATAATTTGCAAATATAAAAAAATACCTCCGCATTCAAATGAATTGAATGTCCTTTTTTGATTAACAGATTTTTAAGTGTAAAATTGTGCTATTCTATGAGTATTTAATTACGTTTATCTTCACCCCA
>DAOUPU010000251.1 GCA_030625995.1 Flavobacteriaceae bacterium | reverse complement strand
TTTTTATTTCTTTTTTATTTGGTTTTTCTAGATTTAAGCCTGATAAAGACTTTATGAATATCATATCCAAGATAGGGTTTGAGTCGAATAAAATTCATAGGAAAGAAAGCGATATCTAGAGTATTGATACTCATTAATATATGGTAATTAATAAGATTTATTTTATTAATTGAGATTTAGTTTGTAATTTTAAAGAACAAGATTTTATAAAATTATTAAAACCAAACATTATGAAGAAAAATGTGATTGTCTTTTTATCCGGAATTTTCTTTGCCGTCATAATAGGATTTATTATGGCTTCTACGAGTACAACAAATGTTGAACTCTCAGATGCATCTGCGGATAAAGTTGAACGTGGTGAATATTATCCCGGTACAGAAAAATTAGGACCAAATGAAATGCGTATTGTTGCCGCAGGAACAGGAATGCCTACAGCTAGACCAAAACAAGCAGCATCGTGCTGGTTGGTGGAATTAGGTAATGGAGAAAAGTTTATATTTGATGCTGGTACTGGTTCTGCAGAGCGCATTGCAGCCCTGCAAATCCCTTATAATTATTTGGATAAGGTATTTTTAAGTCATTTACATACCGATCACTTTGGTGATGTGGATGCCCTATTTGTAGGTGGAGCTTTGATGGGTAGGCAAAAACCTTTGCGAGTTTGGGGACCAAGTGGGGATACCCCTGAACGAGGTACAAAGTACGCATTGGACCATTTATCCAAAGCACTTACCTGGGATCTTGACGGACGTGCAGGAATAACCGATCCACGTGGATACCATTTGGAGGCCCATGAGTTTGATTATAGAAAGATTAATGAAATAGTGTACCAGGAGAATGGTGTAACAATCAGGTCTTTCCCTGCCATTCATTCCTTGGACGGCCCTGTAAGTTTTGTGCTTGAATGGAATGATTTAAAGTTTGTTTTTGGTGGGGATACGTATCCGAACAAATGGTTTGCTGAGTATGCGAAAGATGCTGATCTCGCCATCCATGAGTGTTTTATAACTGTGCCCGATATGATAGAAAAGTTCAAATTCTCTCCACAATCTGCCTTGGCAGTGGCAACACAGATCCATACTGCACCTGAAGCCTTTGGTAAAATGATGTCTGTGATCAAGCCACGTATGGCAGTGGCCTATCACTTTTTTAATGACTTTGATACACAGCCTGGAATTAATGATCGAATCCGATCAACCTACGATGGTCCATTGAGCCTTTCCATTGACTATATGGTTTGGAACGTTACTAAGGAGGATATTCGTGTTAGAATGGCCATTGTTGATGAAGATATATGGCCACCAGAAGCTACGGAAAAACCTCAAATACCCGATCCAAATCAAAGAATTGGTTATTCAAAGATGATAATAGATGGAAAGTATGATGTGAAGGATGTTATTCAACCAGTTTATGACGAGATCAATAAGGAGTATGGGTTAAATGAGAAGCAGGATGAGTAAATTACGATAACATTTTAAACAGAACGATTATTAAAAAAAGACCACTAAAATGTGGTCTTTTTTAAAGTTGCCATAGGTAGAAAAGTTGAGATTTTAATGCAATTTTAGTTTTGGATTTAAAGCCTATAAACCTAAATACCTTCCTATAATTTTAGCTATATTTGAAAGAATTTCACAGTAATAACAAAATATAGTTGACCAATGAAAATTTGCCAAAATTGTAATTTTCAAATTTTACTTTTTTGAATTTTAATGATTGAAACTAATTAAATGAGATACAAATATTTCCTTCTAACACTTATATTTCTTCTTTTTTTTCTGCCTGCCAGGGCCGATTTCATTAGTTGGATCAGAGCGGACCAATGTGAAACCATCATTGAAGTCTATATAGAAGAAGGGCAAATTAGAATTACCTATGAAATTGGCTTACTGGATTGGAAATATTTTAAGGAAATTATTCCTGCTGAATTTCTAAATGAAGAAATAAGTAAACTTATAAAGGCGAAGGGGGAAAATTATTTTTATACGGATGTATTTACATTAAATGCCGATGGAAAAAATCTTATTGGTAAGATCGTAAAGCAAGAAGTAATACCAAGAAAATACAGAGCCTCCCTGTATACCGGTGTAGTTGATGAAAATTCCAACCTGAGCAAACAGGTATTGTTTACAGAAATTATATACCCCTTAACAAAGAATCCAAATAAAGTGGTTATCACACCGCCAATTGAAGAAGGAATGAGGAATACCAGGGCCAATATAGGATTTGTTACTTATCATAAAAATATTCCCGCAAATGATCTTCGATATTTAAGTCAGGCTGCAACTTTGAATCTTAATTGGGAAGATCCCTGGTATTCAAAATTCAACAATACAAACTTAAGACGGCACCATCAATCTTCATTAATGTCTTTTCTTTATGTAGACCCCTATGAAGTGAGGCACGAAGTTTTATTGAGGGTGAAAGATCTGGAAGAATGGATGGATCTCGGCTATGAATTGGATGATTATATTGAAGTTGAGGAACTCGATGTTTTAAAAGATAAAATAGCTAATTTCTTAGTAAACAGAAATATAGTTACTATAGATGGCAAGGTTAGCCAACCCATAATTGATAAGATCCATTTTGTAAAGTGGTCTCTTGCCGGAATTCAAATTCAGGAATTAAAAGAGCGGATGGATTATTCGTCTGCAGTAATTGGTGTTATTTTTGCCTACCCCCATGACAGTATTGCCCAAAATATTACCATTGACTGGGATATGTTTACCGATAAAATTACCACAGTACCTAATGTGGCTACTGATCCTGTTGGGCCTATGCCTTATATTCTAAGAATAGATGACAATGTTCTGGTCTGGAAAAATTTTATGAAAAAATATAAATTACCAACCATTTCGGAAGTTCATGTTTCTCCGGCAAAGATCCCTGTTCTGTATGTTGCCGCTTTTTTTATGATTTTGTTTGGTGTCATTAAGATGTTTAAAAACAG
>DAOUPU010000136.1 GCA_030625995.1 Flavobacteriaceae bacterium | reverse complement strand
TCCTGTTAAGGAACTGGAACCACGAATAATTACTCTGGTAGAACCAGCTGCTCCGGTAGCATTTTGAGTAACATTTACCCCTGCTACCCTACCTTGCAAGTTATTAACTGCACTTGTTGTAGGAACTACTGTTAGGTCAGAACCTTCAACCTGAGTAACAGAATAACCCAACGCTTTTGCTTCTTTTCTAATACCTAAGGCCGTTACCACAACTTCATCAAGCGCTTCATTGCTCGCTTGTAGGGCAACGTCAATAGTGTTGTTACCACTTACACTCACTTCCTGTGAAGTGTAACCAATGAAAGAAAATACTAAAATCCCGTTAGGGTCAGAAACTTCGATGGTATAAAGCCCATCAAAATCTGTAGTTGCACCTGTAGCTGTGCCTTTAATCACAACATTAACGCCAGGGAGAGTTGTACCGTCCAAAGCATCAGTGACTGTTCCGCTCACCAATGTTGTCTGTGCTTGCATACTAATTGTACCCAATACAAAAAACACAAAGAATAGCTTTAATAATTTTTGAATCATAATATAGTTTTTGAATTAATAATGCATAAATTAATTAAAAATAGTAACCACAAATAAATAATTTCGACCAACTACGGATTCTTGGGGTAATATAGCATCAGAAAAGGTATAGATAACATTTGTAATTGTAATGGAACAATTAATGAATAATTTTTTTTAATATATTGAATATGAAGCAAATAAAATAATATATTTGTCTCTGCTAAAATAGATTATCAAAATAACTTTAACCGATTTCAGGAATAGAAAACAGTTCCAAAATCTATGAATAACAATTATTGGGATGAAGCATAATCTGTAATATACATTTCATGACAAATATTAACAATTTCCCACGGTTCAAAAATCACATACTTCTTGTTTTTGTGGCTATATGCATTAATTTTTTTAGCTATGGTCAGGATCAGTCTGTTTGGGAAATTGGTCTTTCAGATAATAGCGCTCAGGGTATGGCTCTTTATCCAAATAGTTATCGAGATTTTGTAAAAATGGACTTCGGATTTGAGGATAACTTTTTTCTGCTAGGACATCATGAAGTTAAGAACTTCTGGCCATATATAATTCCTGGCCCTAAAGATACTTGGGGCGGAACCTGGTCAACTTCAGGTATTCGTTCACATATTTTAAAAATTGATTTTGAATTGACCGATATGGATGAACCTATCGTATTTGATCTTTTGATAGATATTTTAGATACAGATTCTATTCATCCGGCAAAATTAAAAGTGAGCATTAATAAAAAGGCTTATAATTTCTTTCTGAAAAAAGGGATTGGTCAGGCCTTACTTTCAGGAAGTGCGGGAAGTGATCAAGAACAGCTCATATCTATTCCAATTCCTAAAGATTTAATAAAAAATGGATTTAATGAAATTGAAATTACAATTTTGGAAGGGGCTTGGATCGCTTTTGATCAAATAAAACTTAGTGCTTCCGAACATGTTTCCCTGAGAAATTCTTCCGATATTTTATTAAAATCAAACGGAGCTGCTGATTATGAAATTCAAATTGAAGAAAACCAATTCCAGCCTTTACTTATCGAATTGATCCATCTGAGATCAGAACCAAACTTAAAAGTACTGTTAGATGATAAAGATATTTTTAATAAAATAATTTTAGAAGGAACTTATAATTTGGAAGTTCCGATGCCTTCCGTAACAGAATCTAAAACGAGTCTTTATAAAATCTACATAAATGGTGAACTATTACAGAAAGGTAATATTAAAAGAAGTCCACAAAAATTGATTCAACCGGAGGGATATGTCAATACATTAATGGGAACAGGTCATTCCCGTTGGATGATAGCACCGGGTCCCTGGATGCCCTTCGGGATGGTAAAAATTAGTCCGGATAATCAGAATGCAGGATGGCAAGCCGGATATGATCCTACTTTTGAATCTATTGGAACATTCAGTCATATTCATGAATGGACCATGGGAGGACTGGGTACTTTTCCCACCAACGGGGAATTACAAATAAAAATAGGCGATCAGTATGATCCCGATAGCGGTTATCGATCACGAATTGATAAAAATTCAGAAGAAGCTCCATTAGGTATTTATAAGGTCCATTTAACTGACACTGATATTATTGCTGAAATGACGGCTACAACTAGAGCCTCTTTTCAAAAATACACCTATAATAAAGGAGGAGATGGCAGAATCATGATAGACCTGTCTATTCCGGCAGAATATACCTATCAGATTCAAAATGCGGAAATAAAAAAAATAAGTGATTACCGATTGGAAGGTTATAGTCATCAACTCACACCAAACACATGGGCCGGTGGAATTGATCAGGAATATACCATTTATTTTGTAATGGAATTCGATCAGCCAATTTCCGGTTATGGCTCCTGGATAAATGATAAAATAACTAAAAATAAAGGGCTTAACATTAACAAGGAAGAGCTGGCAGGAATGTATGTTGAATTTAATACCCTTAAAAATAAAACTGTTCAACTGAGAACCGGAATATCCTATGTTAGTATAGAAAATGCTGCTTTAAATCTAAAAAAGGAAATAACTGATGTTCATGATTGGGATTTTGAATCGGTAGTGGCTGAAAATAAATCTGCATGGAATAAACTGTTATCTCGGATTTTGGTTTTCAGTGATGACCGAAGAGAAAAAGAACGTTTTTATACCAATATGTATAGGGCTTTGGCAAGTAGAAATATTTTTAGTGATGTTGACGGTAGCTGGAGAGATGCGGATGAAAATATTAGAAAGTTTCAGAAACCTGAGGATCTGGCTCTGGGCTGTGACGCCTTTTGGAATACTTTTTGGAACCTCAATCAATTTTGGAATCTGGCAACCCCGGAATGGTCCGGCAAATGGGTGAGATCGCAGTTGGCGATGTATGATGCAAACGGTTGGTTAGCGAAAGGACCCGCGGGAATGGAGTATATTCCGGTTATGGTTGCCGAACATGAAATTCCTTTGATCGTGGGTGCCTATCAAATGGGGATTAGAGATTATGATGTGGCAAAGGCCTTTGAAGCTGTCTATAAGATGCAAACTACTCCTGCCACCAAAGTGGGAGGAGGTCTTGCAGGAAATATAGATCTGGAAGACTATTTAGAGCATAATTATGTTCCCTACGATAAAGGGCGGTTTTCGAACTCCTTGGAATATAGTTTCGACGATTATTCTGTTTCCCAATTCGCAAAAGCCTTAGACAAAAATAAGGAATACCTTGAATTCAAAGAACGTGGCACCTGGTGGAAGAATGTAATCGATCCGGAAACAGGTTTTGCCAGAATGAAAGACTCCAATGGAAATTGGCTGGAGGATTTTGATCCTTTTAAGTCGGGTGCCAATCACCATTATGTGGAGGGTAATGCCTGGCAGCTAACCTTTTTTGTGCCACAGGATATTCCGGGTCTAGTAGAAATTATAGGAGAGAATAATTTTGTAAACAGATTGGATTGGGGTTTTGAACAAAGTTACCCCTGGCGTTTTAATGGGATTAACGATCAGTATTGGGATTATCCGGTTGCTCAGGGAAATCAACAATCCATGCATTTTGCTTTTTTGTTTAACTGGGCAAAGAGACCCTGGCTTACTCAAAAATGGAGTCGGGCTATTATGGAAAGGTATTATGGATATGGTATTTCCAATGCCTATTTAGGAGATGAGGATCAAGGTCAAATGAGTGCCTGGTTCGTAATGAATTCTATCGGGCTTTTCCAAATGGATGGCGGCGTGAGAATGCATCCGATCTATGAAATTGGAAGTCCTATATTTGAAGAAATAAAAATTGATCTGGCCGGGCTTTATGGTCGTGGGAAAAGTTTTACGATCAAAGCAATAAATTCAAATCGTAAAAATATCTATGTTCAAAGTGCTACATTAAATGGCAAGCAATTAAATAATTTTTGGTTTCCGGCAAGTGAATTATTAAAAGGAGGAAATCTAATTTTTATGATGGGAGATAATCCAAACAAAGAATGGGGGATTGAAAAGATGCCGCCTTCAGCAAATTAAAAAGATTCAATATGAAAAAATTACTATTTTTTTTAAGTGTTTTTATAATTCTTTCATCATGTAATAAGGAGAAGAAGACGGTAAAGCATCCTGTATCGGATTTAACTAAATATGTTGACCCACAGATTGGATCGGTACATGGTAGGTGGTTTTTCTACACACCGGCTGCCAGGCCATTTGGAATGGCCAAATTAGCTCCGCATACCAATGCTTATAATAGTGAGGGAGGCTGGGGGCCGACGGGTTATGATGATCGGCATACTTCTATTGAGGGCTTTGGACATTTTCATGAATTTCAAATTGGGGGCCTTGTTTTTATGCCAACCGTAGGAACAATTCAGACCATCCCGGGTTCTTTGGAAAATCCGGATGCAGGCTACCGATCTCGTTTTGATAAATCAACAGAACAAAGTGAAACTGGATATTATGGAGTATTCCTAAAAGATTATCAAATAAAAGCAGAGTTAACATCTACGGAAAGGGTTGGTTATCATCGCTATACCTTCCCAAAATCAGAAGAAGCAAATATTATTATAGATATAGGGCATAAACAAGGGGAAAGTAGTGATGTAACAAAAGCCTTTGCTCAATTGATCAACGAAAATGAAATTGAAGGATTTATTGAAACCTATCCTGAATATGCGAAATTTTGTGATCCTGACAAAAGAGTGAAAATGTATTTTGTTGCAAAAATCAATAAAAAACCAATTATGTATGGAGCTTTTATTGACACAATTCAACAACAGGACATCAGCCTTACAGATGGAATTAATAATGGACTTTATCTGACCTTTTCGATGGCTCAGGATGAGGTGTTGGAAATTCAGACGGGTCTTAGTTATACTTCCATAGAAAATGCAAGATTGAATCTTAAAATGGAGACTGAAGGAAATAATTTTGATAAAGTTCGGAAAGAATCTAAGGAAAAGTGGAATGAAAAGCTAAACAGAATAAAAGTCGAAGGTGGGCAGAAAACTGACAGAATAAAGTTTTATACGGGATTGTACCATGCGTTATTGGGACGTGGTTTAGCCAATGACATTAATGGAAACTATCCGAAAGTGGATAATGAAATAGGACAGATCCCATTAGATAACAATGGAAATCCTCTTTATAACCATTACAATACAGACGGAATTTGGGGCGGTTTTTGGAATCTTAGTCAGGTTTGGGCCCTTGCCTATCCGGATTACTTTAGCGATTATATTCAATCCAATATTGATTTTTATAAAGATCGAGGCTGGTTACACGACGGACAAGCAAATGGGGTTTTTACTAATGGTGTTCAAACCAATTTTCAAGGTCTTTTATTAGCTTCTGCATACAATGTTGGTATTCGTGATTTTGATGTCGAAACAGGTTATAAAGCAGCATTAAAGAATGAATTAGAATACCATGGTCGTGATCTTGGTAATGGAAAATACGACCTAAGTTATTTTATTAAAGACAAATACATACCTTATAAAGATACTACCATCTCCAATGGATGGGTCTTTAATTTCGGAAGTTCTCATACGCTGGAATATAGTTTTAGTTCTTATGCCGTGGCACAGATGGCAAAAGGAATGAATGATCATACAAACCATGAAAAGTTAATGGAACAAGCCGATTATTATAAAAATTTATTTGACAGAGAAACAAAGTTTATCAGACCTAAACTTGAAGATGGAACCTTCCTTGTAGATTTTGATCCAATGAAGGGTTGGGATGGCTTTCAGGAGGGAAATGCCTTCCAGTATACATGGTATGTTCCTCATGACCCAACAGGCCTGATTGCATTAATAGGGAAACCACTGTTCAATGAGCGCTTAGAAACCATGTTTATTGACGCTCAAAAAAGTATGTTTGGAGGTGGTTCAGAAGAAATACATAGTTTTTCAGGTGTTGAGAAATTATATAATCACGGTAATCAGCCTTGCTTACACAATCCATGGCTTTTTAATTATTCAGGTAAGCCCTGGTTGACCCAAAAATGGGTAAGAACAATTTGTAATGAATTTTATGGAACAGAACCTTTACATGGCTATGGGGTGGGTCAGGATGAAGACCAAGGGCAATTAGGTGCCTGGTACGTTATGGCAGCGATGGGTTTGTTCGATGTACAAGGCCATAGTGCTGCCGATCCATCCTTTCAATTTGGAAGCCCTCTATTTGATAAAATAACCATTAAATTAGATCCGAAATATTATTCAGGAAAGGAATTAGTTTTGGAAACGATAAATCAAGATACAGATAATTTATATATACAGTCTGTAGATTGGAACGGCAAAACAATATCTGCTAATTGGATATATAGAGAAGAACTAATGAATGGAGGGAAACTGACTTTTACACTAGGGAAAGAACCAAATAAGGAATGGGGAATTGAAAGTATACCTCCCTCTATGAGTGTTGAATGATGAGTGTTGAGTTAAAAAAGATTCAATAGATTTGAGAATTTGCTTCTTTGGTCAACATTCGTTAATCCTTGTTCTTAAATCAAAAGAAGAAGAATATCGAACTAAGAGCATTTTTAAAAGTAATTAAATATTAATATTAACAAAAAAGTGTAACAAAAATCAGGACGAGTCATAAATTTTTTGCGTAATCTTTGCGGACTTTGCGTGAAAAAAGAAAAAAGAGAAAAGATAAAAGAATGAATCCTGATTGTCATAGGAGAAGATTGGTTAATTTGTTAGTGGATCCCGAGAATTCAGATTTAAATAAAAATCGAATTGCAATAACCCTAACAGTATGAATCATAAATAACAAAGTATTGATATTCGATAGAGTAATTATGTAGGTGTTACAGATGACTCCCGATAGCTATCTGGATGAAAACAAACCCGAGTAAAGGATAAACATAGGATATCCAT
>DAOUPU010000247.1 GCA_030625995.1 Flavobacteriaceae bacterium | reverse complement strand
AATGTGCTCATCTACCACTGGTCTAAAAGCTTCACAAATTTTTTCGTAAGTAGCTTTCTCTCCACAAGTTCTTAAGGTAGTATTTGAAAAATTAGCATGCATACCGGAACCATTCCAATCTCCTTTAACTGGTTTTGGATGATATTCTATATAATAATGATACCTTTCCGTAATTCGATCTAATAAATATCTGGCGATCCATATTTCATCACCGGCCAATTTAGCACCTTTCGCAAATAACTGGAATTCCCATTGGCCTGCGGCTACTTCTTGATTTATTCCTTCAAAATTCAATCCCGCATCTATACATTCGTTTGCGTGCTCTTCCACTATATCTCTACCCCATGTATTTCTACCTCCAACTGAACAGTAATACAAACCTTGTGGACCCGGATAACCTCCGATTGGAAAACCTAACGGTAGTTGTGTTTTTGCATCCATAATAAAATATTCTTGCTCAAAGCCAAACCAAAAGTCATTATCATCATCATCGATTGCAGCTCTCCCATTACTTTCATGAGGAGTACCATCAACATGTAGCACTTCTGTCATTACTAGGTATCCATTTCTCCGAACCGGGTCAGGGTATATGGCGACAGGTTTTAACAAACAGTCTGAAGATCCACCTTCCGCTTGTTGCGTTGAAGAGCCATCAAATGACCACATTCCTACTTCCTCAATTGTTCCTTTGAAATCATCATGTTCTTCTACTTTAGTTTTACTTCTAAGGTTTTGTGTTGGTTTATAACCGTCTAACCAGATATACTCTAATTTTATTTTAGCCATCTTGCTTATTTTTATTAAATATTTTGAAAAAATTAAGCTACAAATATACTTGAAAAGTAAGAAAAGCAAGACACTTGGATGTGTTTTTACCAGCTATATGTTTATTTTTATGAATCCCTTATTTTTTTAGGGTATAAATTTTAAAATACATATTTTTAAATACCAAATAATAAAAAAATAAAAATGTTCTATACACATTCTCCCATTGTCTTAGTCAATTTAAAACAAAAAATTGATTTTCAGACAATCTCTTATTATCATTTATTTTTTTATAATGGTAGTTTAGAACATTTAGCAACCAATTAAAAAATATCATTATATAAAACGAACATGAACTTTTTTAATCAAAAGTTCACACAAGGAAATGATTAAAATAAGTTCATGTGAGAACGTAGTGCCTGCCTGCCGGTAGGCAGGGTTCCAGTTGGACTAAAATTTTTAATCATCTAGTTGTTAAATAATTATAAAATTTTAAACAAATGAAACAATTATCAATATTTGTACTACTGATCACATTTGGAATACAAGCGCAAAATCAGAAAATTAAAAAATTAATAGATGATGTTGAACCCAGTGTCATAGAATGGCGAAGATACTTTCATCAAAATCCGGAACTGTCAAATCGGGAATTTGAAACAGCAAAAATAGTGGCTGCACATCTACGAAATTTGGGGTTGGAAGTACAAACTGGAGTTGCGCATACTGGTGTGGTTGGAATCTTAAGAGGAAATAAACCGGGGCCAGTAGTTGCTCTGAGGGCAGATATGGATGCTTTGCCGGTTACCGAGAGAACAGCAGTGCCATTCGCCTCAAAGATTATTAGCGAATATAATGGTGTTAAAACCGGGGTAATGCATGCTTGTGGGCATGATACACACATCGCCATGTTAATGGGAACCGCAGAGGTGCTGAGCAAAATGAAAAGTGAATTAAATGGAACGGTCAAGTTTATTTTTCAACCGGCAGAAGAAGGTATGCCTGCTGGTGAAGAAGGAGGAGCAAAATTAATGGTGGAAGAAGGTGTTTTAAAAAATCCCGATGTAGACGTAATATTTGGAATACATATTTCCTCCTTACTTTCTGTAGGTAATATCAATTATAAACCAAAAGGAATTATGGCAGAAGCACAAAGGTTTGTAATAAAGGTTAAGGGCAAACAATCGCATGGTTCTAGTCCCTGGACAGGTGTGGATCCAATAGTTATTTCCTCCCAAATTATTAATGGATTGCAAACTATTATCAGTAGAGATACAGAGTTGACAAAAGCGGCAGCAGTAATCTCTGTTGGAATGATCAAAGGAGGCTTGAGATACAATATCATACCGGAAGAGGTTGAGATGATTGGAACGATAAGAACCTTGGATGCAAAAATGAGAAAAAAATTGAACGATGAAATAATGAATCGGGTACCGGCTATAGCTAAAGCCTATGGGGGAGTAGCTACAATAGAAATTGAAACAACAGCTCCTCTAACTTATAATGATATTGAACTCACTGCCAATTCCTTACCCATTCTTCAAAGAGTTGCAGGAAGTGAAAATGTACATTTAATAGATGCCGTTACCATAGCGGAAGATTTCTCTTATTTTCAAAAAGAGGTGCCGGGACTATACTTTTTTGTAGGAGGTAAACCATTAAATGTTAAAACTGAAGATGCGTCGGGTCATCATACTCCTGATTTTTTTATTGATGAAAGTGGTCTCATTTTAGGAGTGCAAAGCTTCGTGAATTTAACCATGGAATATTTGAAATAAAAAATTATAAATCCTATGATATTTATAATTTATATTTTTTTACATCTGGTTAAATACGGACAAATCAACTAAACAATTATTATTATACGGTAATTATAAGGCCTGTTCTTAAATAATTGTGAAAATTTGTTCCTTGCACAAAAATGGTTCAATTTTTGCTTTGCGATAATATAGTTAAGGTAAAAGACGTTAATAGTTATAATAATGTAACCTGAGTTACAGGAATTAGAAGATTTTGTCGGACTTTTGCAAAATAATAAAAAAATAATTTTTAAAATATGGGATTTTTTGATTTACTTAGTGGCAATACCAAAACAATATCAATAGAAGAATATTTAGAAAGAAATGCAATTGTTATTGATGTAAGAACAAGTATGGAATTTATGGAGGGGCACGTACAGGGTTCTAAGAACATACCATTAGATAGAATAGGTTCGCAATTAGCTGAAATAATAAAATATGATAAACCGGTAATTACTTGTTGCAGAAGTGGTGCAAGAAGTGGCTCTGCGGCAAATATGCTAAAACAACAAGGAATTGATGCCATTAACGGTGGTCCTTGGCAAAATGTTGAGGCTTGTATAAAATAGTTTCCTAATTATTAAATAGGATTAAAAAGGATAAGTTTAAACTTATCCTTTTTTTTGTTTAAAACTAACGTGAGAGATCTTTTGAGTTATTCGTTCTA
>DAOUPU010000203.1 GCA_030625995.1 Flavobacteriaceae bacterium | reverse complement strand
AGATCAATACTGAAATTCGAGATTTTATCAAAGAATATTTACAAAGTGATAGAAGAGTTGTTTCAAAAAATTATCAGCACAAAGTTGTAAACAGCAACAAGTCAATAGAGTATCAACAGACTAATGACGATATATCCAAGCAAATTATTGCCATCTTAGAAGAGCATATCATACCTGCTGTTTCAGGTGATGGTGGAAATATTAAATTTTTATCTTATATAAAAGACACTAAAGAAGTTAACGTTATTTTACAGGGTGCCTGTAACGGATGTCCCTCATCTACCATGACTTTAAAGAATGGAATCGAGGCTACTTTAAAGCATTTTTTACCTGGAAAAATTGAAAGTGTAAATGCCTTGAACTAAAATTCAAAATAGAATTCAGAAATGTTTCATAGCTCTTATTTTGCTTAATAATAAATTAATGAATAATTTATCACCATTAAAAACAACTCTTCTAATCGCATTATTTATTCTTCAACAGGCTAATGCTCAAAAAACAGAAATGAATCTAAAATATCCTGAAACGAAAAAAGTTGACAGCATTGATACCTATTTCGAAACCAGTGTAAAAGATCCCTATCGATGGCTGGAAGATGACAGATCTAAAGAAACTGAAGCATGGGTTAAGAGTGAAAATGATGTTACATTTGATTATTTAGAGCAAATACCCTTTAGAGATAAATTCAAAAAAAGATTGACAGAATTATGGAACTATGAAAAGTACTCGGCTCCTTTTAAAAGAGGTAAATACACCTATTTTTATAAGAACGATGGCTTGCAGAATCAATATGTTTTGTATCGACAAGAAGGAAACGAAGAGCCAGAGATATTTTTAGATCCTAACAATTTTTCTAAGGAAGGGACAACTTCGTTAGGTGCTGTTTCTTTCAGCAAGAACGGATCTAAAGTTGCCTATTCCATCTCAGAAGCAGGTTCAGATTGGAGAAAAATTATTCTTTTAGATGTTGATAGTAAAGAGATCTTGGAAGACACTATTAAGGATGCAAAGTTTAGTGGTATATCTTGGTATAAAAATGAAGGTTTTTATTATTCAAGCTATGACAAACCTAAGGGAAGTGAACTTTCCGCAAAAACAGATCAGCATAAATTGTATTATCACCGTTTAGGGACAAATCAAAGTGAAGATAAAGTTGTTTTTGGATTGGAGAATAAGCGACGATATGTAGGAGGTTATGTTACCGAAAACCAAAAATTTTTAGTCGTTACAGCAGCTACCTCAACATCTGGCAATGAGCTATATATAAAAGACTTATCGAATGCATATAGTGAATTAATAACAGTTGTAGATAATTTTGATAGCGATAATTCTGTAATCGATGCCAATGATAGTGTATTATATATTTCTACTAATTTAAATGCTCCTAATAAAAAAATTGTTAAGGTTCATCTTAAAAATTTAAGTCCTGAAAATTGGGTGGATCTTATTCCTGAAACCGAAAACGTTTTGAGTATTACTACAGGATCGGATTTCTTCTTTGCAAATTATATGAAAGATGCTATTTCACAGGTGATGCAATATGACAAAAGTGGTAAGTTGGTTCGTGAAATAGAACTTCCAGGTATAGGAACCGCAAGCGGTTTCAGTGGTAAAAGAGAAGATAAAACGTTGTATTTCACTTTTTCTAACTTTACAACCCCTTCGAGTATTTATAGTTTTGATCCAAAAAAAGGTGTCTCATTGCTTTATAAAATACCTGAGATTGATTTTAATTCTGAAGATTATGAAACGAAACAAGTATTTTACACTTCCAAAGATGGGACAAAAATTCCTATGTTCATTAGTTATAAAAAAGGAACCAAATTCAATGGAAAAACTCCCACAATTTTATACGGATATGGTGGGTTTAATGTTAGCTTAACCCCTTCATTTAGCATTAGAACAGCTGTTTGGTTAGAACAAGGAGGTATCTATGCGGTTGCAAATTTACGAGGTGGTGGAGAATATGGAAAAGGCTGGCACGATGCGGGAACACAGATGAAGAAACAAAATGTTTTTGATGATTTTATAGCAGCCGGAGAGTATTTAATCGAAAAAAAATATACCTCAAGTGAGTATTTGGCCATTTTTGGAGGATCAAATGGAGGTTTATTAGTAGGCGCAACAATGACGCAAAGACCCGATTTAGCAAAAGTTGTAATTCCTGCTGTAGGGGTTTTAGATATGTTAAGATACCATACGTTTACCTCCGGTGCCGGTTGGGCATATGATTATGGGACCTCGGAGCAAAGCAAAGAGATGTTTGACTATTTAAAGGGGTATTCTCCTTTACATAATGTAAAAGAAGGAGTGCAGTACCCTGCCACTTTAGTAACCACAGGTGATCATGATGATCGAGTGGTTCCCGCTCATTCATTTAAATTTGCAGCGGAGTTGCAAGAGAAACAGACGGGTGAAAACCCTGTTTTAATTAGGATTGAAACAAATGCGGGTCATGGAGCCGGTACTCCTGTTTCAAAAACCATTGATCTTTATACAGATATTTTTAGTTTTATACTTTATAATATGGGATATAAAGACCTGCACACAACTATTAAAACTAGTTTTATAATACCTGCCTGATAGGACGAATTTGAAGATTTAGTAAATATTTATAACCTTAAATCGTTTCCCATTGAAATTGAGTTGATCATCCTCCTTTCTTCCTAACAGTAGTTTTCCAATTGGAGATGATAATGAAACAGCAAAATAGACCTGTTTTGCTATTTCCATTTTACCGGCAGATACAGATAAAAAATAATTTGCATTTGAAGTAATAACCAGGCTTCCCAGCCTGGCGATCTTCGAATTGCCAGAAATATCAATTCTATTCAAGGTTAATTTCATTTGATTTAACGCATTCAATTGTGTGGATGTCTTTTCCATTTCCAATTGCAGCATCGCTCTTCCGGTTTCATGTTTATCTCCAGCCGAACTCTTTGTTTCGGATTGCAACGCCGCTTGATTTGACATCATTATAGTTTTTACCGTTTGAAATCTATCATCCACAAATTTCTTACATTGTAGAATTAATCCCTCTTTTATTTTATCCATGGTTTTACAATTCTGCCTTAAAAATACCGTAATTTTTTTGTACATTGAAAAACCGATTTAAAAAATTTTATG
Source organism: Flavobacteriaceae bacterium (assembly GCA_030625995.1). Taxonomy (GTDB): domain Bacteria; phylum Bacteroidota; class Bacteroidia; order Flavobacteriales; family Flavobacteriaceae; genus Lutimonas. The sequence continues at coordinate 1,388 of DAOUPU010000203.1, read as the reverse complement.
AAAAATATTATTGTTCTGGGCAGTGGAATGGTAGGAAGTGCAATGGCCATAGATTTATCTAAAAACCACAATATTACTGTTTCTGATATCAATCAAAATGCACTAAATAAAATACAAGAAAAGAACAATGATTTAAAGGTGCTTCTTATTGATGTCACCAATAAAAGTGAATTGAAAAATGCAATTATTGTCTTTGATCTAGTGGTTTGTGCTGTTCCCGGATTTCTGGGATATCAAACATTAAAAACTATTATCGAAGCCAAAAAAGATGTTGTTGATATTTCTTTCTTTCCGGAAAATGCCTTGGAATTGAATACATTAGCAATACAAAATAATATTACAGCGATTGTGGATTGCGGAGTTGCCCCGGGAATGAGTAACATTATGTTAGGCCGTTATAATGAACTTTTAAAAGTGTCTTCATTTGAGTGTTTGGTTGGTGGATTGCCAAAAACAAAAAAATGGCCTTTTAATTATAAGGCACCATTTTCACCTGTAGATGTTATTGAAGAATATACGCGACCGGCGAGATATATTGAAAATGGAAAAGTGATTATACGAGAAGCACTAAGTGATGTGGAATTAGTGGAATTTGAAAAAGTTGGCACCTTAGAATCTTTCAATTCAGATGGTTTGCGATCATTAATTTTTACCATGCCGCATATTCCAAATATGATAGAAAAAACCTTGCGTTACCCCGGCCATGTAGAATTTATCCAGGTGCTAAAAGAAAGTGGTTTTTTCGATGAAAAAAGTACAGAAATTAAAGGCATACCAATTTCTCCATTAGAATTCACCAGTAAAATACTTTTTAACGAATGGAAACTCGGAGAAACTGAAGAAGAACTTACCGTTATGAAAATTTATATCAAAGGGGTCAATACTGATGGGAAAACAGAAGAAGTTATTTACAGCCTTTACGATGAATACAATGATATCACACAAACTTCCTCAATGGCAAGAACAACAGGCTATACCGCGACTGCAGCGGTTAATCTTATCATTGAAAATTTATTTAATGAAAAAGGCGTTTTCCCTCCGGAATTTATTGGGAAACAGAAAGTATGCTTTGAGTTTATACTCAACTATTTAAAGGAAAGAGATGTTATTTATAAAAAAACAAGAACCGTTAAGAATGGATAGAACAAGATGTGCATGGCCTGCTAAAGATCCCTTATATGTTGAATACCACGATAACGAATGGGGAGTACCTGTTTATGATGATGACAAACTCTTCGAGTTTCTCATTCTGGAAACTTTTCAGGCCGGACTAAGTTGGATAACCGTTCTTCGCAAACGAGAAAATTTCAGGAAGGCCTTTGATAATTTTGATTATAAAAAAATAGTCAAATACGACGAAAACAAATTCGAAGAACTTATAAATAACG
>DAOUPU010000107.1 GCA_030625995.1 Flavobacteriaceae bacterium | reverse complement strand
AACCCTTGTCCTCCACCATTATACCGCAAATCTAAAATGAGTTCTTCAATATTATTAGATTTAAAATCTGCAAAAACGTCATTTAACTCATTGTGATAGGTGTAATTAAAAGCATTGTACACCAAGTAGCCAATCTTTTTCCCCTGATTATTTGTAATAATTTCAGAATAAAAGATAGGGTTTTCCATGACAACCCTAAGTGTTAAGTTAACCTCCTTGTTATTTGGAACTATTACTCCTTCAACAATCGTTGCAAACCCCATTGATATGATATTGTCTGAATAATAGCTGTTAACAACCGTATAATTATCTTCTGTCAATTCGGTACCATTAAAAGTATTAAACAAATCTCCTCTTTTTAATCCGGCATCCGAGGCCGGAGAGTCGGGCACCACATAACTGATAAATCCGAGAATCTCATCGCAATCATCACATAACCTCACTAATCCAAAATCAAATCCAAAAGAATCACTTACCCCCCTAAAAATTGCATTCTGAACATCGTAATCTTCAATGTACCAGGAAAATCTATCCGTATTACCCTTATCAAATATCAACGACTCAAATAAAATTTCAGGATCCGAATATCCATTTAAATATTTGAAATAATCATCTTGAACTGATCTTTTCGAGTCAGCCAAATTTGGCACATCCCTCTGCCAATAATAGGCATCATTCATGCCTCTCCAAACAAAATCGTTAAGGGAATTGTTTAAGGTAACAACTGGGTCTTTTACAATTGGAGTTACTACTATATCATTCGTATCAGAACATGCAACCGACATTAGCAGAAGGCCTGAAAATAAGTACAGGTATTTTTTCATCGTAATTTTTCTTTTACTTTTTCGTCGCAAATTTAGGAAATTTATTACATTTCGGAAGTCGTATGTAACAAAATAGTTTCTCTCTCGTCGTAAGGGTGTATTAGATGATGTATTTAGCACTGAGTTAACCTAAAATGAATCAAAAAGAGTTTTTAGATAAGGTTTTACCTTTTAAGGATAAGGTATTTAGATTGGCAAAAAGATTGCTGGTATCTTCTGACGAAGCAGAAGACGCAATACAAGAACTTTATTTTAAACTGTGGAAAAATAGAACAAAAATTGAGAGCTATGATAATGTGGAAGCTTATGCAATGATGATGACAAAAAATTATTGTTTGGACCAGCTCAAATCAAAAAGAGCATCTAATTTAACTTTGATTCACAGTAATTATAAGGATGAAAGCAGTTCTTTACAGAATCAAGTTGAAGTTGAAGATAGTACCGATATCATTAAAAATATGATTGACGAACTACCGGAAAAACAAAAAATGATCATTCAGCTACGAGATATTGAAAGTTATGAGTATCACGAAATAGCGAAAGTAATGGATATGGAGCCTACAGCAATTAGAGTAGCATTATCCAGAGCGAGAAAAACGTTAAGAAAAAAATTTATAAAACAGCAGAATCATGGAATTAGCCAAAATTGAAAAATTAATAGAAAAGTACATAGAGGCAGAAACCACTTTAGAGGAGGAAATATTTTTGAAGAAATATTTTACAGAAAAAGATGTTCCATCACATTTAGAGGAATACAGAAAACTATTTAGTTACTTTGTTAACAATTCATTAGATGTATCTAATAAACCTATTACTTTACCTCAAAATAGATCAATTATTAGCTGGTTAGCTGTAGCAGCAATAGCTGTATTATTTGTTAGTATTTTCTCAATCTATCAAAATAATTTAAACGAGAGAAAACAAGCAGAGTTGGCCTATATGGAAACGCAAAGAGCTTTAGATCTTATATCGTTTAGTTTAAATAGGGGCAATGATGCCATAGCACAATTACAAACATTTGAGAATTCCCAGAATAAAATTTTTAAAAATAATTAATAACCATTTTAAATAGAAATCATGAAATTGAATAAATTAATAATAGCAGTAGTTTTAGTGATAGCACCTGTTTTTAGCTATGCACAATCACAATTTGATAAATTCGAGGATATTGAAGGAGTAACTTCAGTTATCGTAACCCAAAAAGCTTTCTCTTTGATGAGCACCATAGGAGCGGAGTCTGATGATGAATATATGAATTTAATTAAGAATATTAATTCTTTAAGAGTATTTGCCACGGAGAGTAGTACTGTAGCTGCTCAAATGAAGGCAGAAGCAGAAAAATATCTGGCTAAGGCTAATTTAGAAGAATTGATGCGGATTAATGATGATGGAAGTAATGTGAGGATATATATTAGAGAAGGTAGCAGTGAAGATTATGTAAAAGAACTTTTCATGTTAGTTACAGAAACTAATATGAATAAAAATGATGATACAGAAACCGTAATTATTTCATTACTAGGTAATATTGATCTAAAACAAATTGCAAAATTAACGGAGAAAATGAATTTACCCGGTGGAGAACATTTAGAAAAAGCTAATAAATAATATTAAAATCATGAAAAATATAATATCAATATTTGTTTACACGTTGACTTTAACTGTTTTCTTAACGTCATGTAATAGCGAAAAAAGTCTACAAAAATACTATGTAGAAAAACAAAGTAACGATAATTTCATTGCGATTGATTTACCTGCCAGTTTGATTAGTTTAAATGATAATGTTTCTGAAGAATCACAAGAGACAATAAAGACCTTAAAAAAATTAAACATTTTGGCTTTTAAACTTAATGAAAACAATGCTGAGGCGTTTACAAGTGAATCCAAAGAGATCAAGGAGGTTCTAAGTAATAAAAAATTTAACGATCTAATGAGAGGAAAGCATGAGAACATAAGTTTTGCGATCAAATACCTGGGTGATGAAGATGAAATTGATGAAATAGTTTTATTTGCATCAGAGAGTAGCAAAGGATTTATAGTCGCAAGAATTTTAGGAGACGGTATGAAACCTGCTCAAATTATGAAACTGATGAAAGATGTAGAAAAATTTGATACCGACAATCCGGCTTTTTCTCAAATTGGTGATCTTTTGGGAGAAATGAATTAGTACTACTGCAGATTGTTAATCAGTATAATAGCTGTTTTAGATCGTTCTAAAACGGCTTTTTTTAACCAATTTTTAACGTATCGATCTATATAGAATGCGTTATATTTGCTTTTTTATCAATTTGTTAATTAATAATTTACTATGAAATTACGAATATTTTTTCTCTTGTTTATTTTTGGTATAATGGTCTCTTTCGGACAAGAAGCGACAGTATTAAACACAACCTATAGATCAGAAAATGAAAAGATCAATAGTTTGGTTCACACCAAATTAGATATCAAATTTGATTTTGATAACAGGTATTTACTCGGAGAAGCATGGATTACGCTTGAGCCGCACTTTTACAATGTTCAAAACCTGACATTAGATGCGAAGGCCATGTTGATCCATAAAGTTTCACGAGATGGTAAAGATCTCAAGTATGAATATGACGGCAATAAATTAAAAATTGACCTGGAGAATATTTATGCAAAAGGAGATGAGTACACTATATATATAAAATATACAGCTCGTCCGGAGGAGGTGGAGCAAGAAGGAAGTGCCGCAATTAGTGATGCGAAAGGCCTTTATTTTATTGACCATGACGGTTCAGATCCGGACAAACCAACGCAAATATGGACACAGGGAGAAACAGAATCAAGCAGTTGTTGGTTTCCAACGATTGATTCTCCAAATCAGAAATCTACACAGGAAATTTATATTACCGTTCCTAATAAGTATGTGACACTTTCTAATGGACTCTTGGAAAAACAGACTGAAAATAAGGACGGCACAAGAACTGATTATTGGACTATGGATCAAAAACACGCACCCTATTTGTTCTTTATGGCTGTTGGAGAGTTCAGCATTGTAAAAGATAAGTGGAAGGAGATTGATGTGGACTATTATGTTGAAAAGGAATATGAACCCTATGCCATGGATATTTTTGGCTTAACTCCGGAGATGATCCAGTTCTACTCTGACTATACGGGCGTTGATTATGTCTGGCCAAAATACGCACAGATCGTTGGAAGAGATTATATTAGCGGTGCTATGGAAAATACTACTGCCGTACTTCATGGTGAAATGGCCTATCAGCAACCAGGCGATTTGATAGATGAAAATACCTGGGAGACTGTAATTGCCCATGAATTATTTCATCATTGGTTTGGCGATTTAGTGACCACGGAGAGCTGGAGTAATTTAACCGTCAATGAATCTTTTGCAAATTATAGTGAATATCTATGGCTTGAATTTAAATATGGCGAGGATTATGCAGACTCTCATTTGTATGACGAGGTCCAGGGGTATTTTAATAGCGGGAGTGAATCTAAAGAATTGGTTCGATTCTATTATGAAACCAGAGAAGATATGTTTGATGCAGTTTCCTATAATAAGGGTGGTGCCGTATTGCACATGCTTAGGAATTATGTGGGAGATGATGCTTTTAAAGCTGGTTTAAAGTTGTATTTGAAGGATAATATGTATGGAACAGGAGAAGCACATAAATTAAGGATAGCTCTTGAGGAAATAAGTGGAAAAGACTTGAATTGGTTTTTTAATCAATGGTATTATGGTAATGGTCATCCAAAATTGGATATAAGTTATGTCTACAGTGAAGAAGCAAAGATGGTAACGGTAAAAGTATCTCAACTGCAAGAAAATAGTTTTGAATTTCCATTGATCGTGGAAGTATATGAAGACGGCGCACCGAAAGTCTATGACGTTTGGGTGACTAAAAAAGAAGAAGCATTTTCGTTTAAATATACTAAAAAGCCGAAGTGGGTTAACGTTGGAGCAAGTAAAACTTTGTTAGCTGAGATTACGGATCATAAGTCGAAAGAAAACTATATTTATCAGTATAACCATGGGAAAAAGTATTTAGATCGCAGGGAAGCAATTGAAGGAATGGGTGATAATCAAAGTGATGAAATAGCGTTTGAGACCCTGACAGCGGCGTTAAATGACCCGTTTTATGGATTGAGAATACTAGCGATCGATAAAATTGATATTTCAAATACAAATGCAAAAAATGCAATAAAAATTATTGAAAAATTAGCTGTAAATGATGAAAAAACATTGGTTCGGGCAGCTGCAATTTCAAAATTGAAAATGTTAGATGACCCTAAGTACGTATCCATTTATAAACAATCTCTTCTAAGCAAGTCTAATGCGGTTAAAGGAAGTGCTTTATCTGCACTGTATAAAATTGATAAAGAGGCAGCAATGACCTTCGTAAATTCTATTACAAACAAAGAAGAGATGGAAGGTATGAAGAGTGCTTTAATACCAATTTACATTAAAGATAGAACAGAGGCCCATATGCCATTCGTAGCCGATAATTTAATTATGGGGATGTTCTTTACAGAAGATAAAGAAACACAGAATATATATAAAGAAGGATTTCAATGGGTTGCTCCGAGCGATAATGTACAAGCTACTCAAAATTTGGTAGATTCCTTTGTACAAGTTGGTAAGCAGTATGCTCAATTTGGAGCGGATAAGATGGCTCGTCAGGTTCTGCAACAGATTTTAACTTTAAAAGAAGAATCTAATTATGCCAATAAGGATGTTTTAGTGGAAATAGTTAAAGGAGCGCAAAAGGAAATGCAATAGTAATAAATTCTATATAATTTATGATCCTCAAGAAGAATCCTGCTTTTTGAGGATTTTTTATTGAACATATTCTTTAAAAGTGCCATCAGAATAAAATAGTAAGACTTTCTCAATTTTTTTGAATTTAGATTGAGATTCGATTATGTCAGTTACTTCTTGTCCTTTTTCCTGAATAGGGTCTTTATTTTTTAAAGGCTCAGAGATGGAAGAGGAGTGAATCTTATTTAGAAATGTGCCTTTGCCATTTAGCAGCCAATATAAATCTACCTTATCGAATTCCTTAACAACCTTCAATACGAAATCTAAACTGGGCTTATTTCTTCCGGAGAGCAAATGAGAAATACTGGATCTTTGTACTTTGATTTTATCGGCAAATGCAGAGGGGGATAACTGGTAGTAATCCATGATTTTATTCACTCGATACACGAAATCAGCACTGTTTACCATTGTAATCAATATTTTAGTTTACAAATGTAATTAAAGATGATGAGATCTCAAAATAATGCATAAAACTATCCCTTATAATAATTAAATAAATTATGTATTACTTCATGTAAATTCATTAAATAATCTGAATATCAGCATAATACAATATTATAGAATATTTATATAAAATTTTCTTATACGACCTTCATTTTCTTTTAATATTTACGATAGAATAATTTACAATTGTAATAGCTTGTTTCGAAACATCTATTTACAATTGTAAAAAAAGGTTTATTTACATTTGTAAAATGAAACATATTAAAATTGAGGAATTAGAAGGCTGGTATTCCAAAAATTATCAAAATAAAATTTCTGGCAGATGGATAACATTGGGACAAATTCTCCCAATAATCAAAACCATGAAAAATATTTTTAAAGTTGAACTCGCTGGGTATTCATACCAAAATAGAGACATATATGATCTGCAAGTTGGGAAAGGGAAAACTAGAATAATTATATGGACACAAATGCATGGTAATGAAAGTACCGGGACAAAAGCGCTATTTGATTTGCTAAGATTTTTGGATAAACCAGGGGGTCATGCAGATATAAGAGATCAAATATTCGATAATTGTACTATAAAATGCATTCCAATGCTCAACCCGGACGGTGCGGAGACTTATACAAGGTTAAATGCTCAGAAAATAGATTTAAACAGGGATTTTATTGATAAAAAAGCTTTGGAGAGTAAGCTATTGCAAAAAACTGTAAATGATTTTCAGCCGGATTACTGCTTTAATATGCACGACCAAAGAACTATTTTTAGTGTAGGTAAGAATAACGACCCAGCAACTATCTCCTTTTTGGCACCATCTGAGGAAAAGAGCAGGAGAGTAACTCAAGGAAGGAAGAGCACCATGGAAGTGATAGTTTCTATGAATAATTTTCTCCAAAATGTTATTCCTAATCAGGTTGGAAGATATTCAGATGAGTTTTATCCTACTGCGACTGGTGATAATTTTCAAAAGATGGGATACAATACGATCTTAATTGAGTCCGGCCATTACAATAATGATTATCAAAGAGAAATTACACGAAAATTTACATTTTTCGCATTATTACAAGGGGTGCTGTTCATTTCGAATGGCACCAATAAAACTGATTATAAAGGCTATTTCTCAATACCGGATAATGAAAAAAATTATCTGGATATCATTTTGAAAGATGTGGAATACAGGGGTAATAAAACAGATGTAGGTATTCTTTTCGATGAAAAATTAGGAGAGAAGATACTGCATTTTGTACCAAGAGTTGATAAAATCGAAAAACTTTCTAATTATAGAGCCAATAAAATAATAAGCGATACTAATCTTATTTTTAAAAATGAAGAAGACATTAAAACATACTTAAAAAAGTAGCTATTATTAGTGAAAATATATTTTTTGACATTATAAATTGCAGAAAACACTATTTATTTCGATTTTTTTTAAGATATTTACAAAAATTATTATATTATATCAATATGGCAAAATTCAAATTAGATGAACTGGACCATCAAATTCTAGAAACGTTAATAGAAAACGCACGTACTCCTTTTACTGATATTGCGAAAAATCTATTAGTGTCTGCTGGTACAATTCATGTTAGAGTAAAAAAAATGGAGGAAGAGGGGGTAATAAAAGGTTCCACTTTGAGTGTAGATTACAATAAAATGGACTATACTTTTATTGCATATGTTGGAATATTTTTAGAGAATTCATCAAGTACTATAAGTGCTATTGAAGAAATACGAAAAATTCCAGAGGTAACTGTTGCTCATCTCACAACCGGTAAATTTTCAATATTTTGTAAAATAAGAGCGAAAAATACTAGGCATGCTAAAGAGATTATCTTCGATCTCGATAAAATCTCTG
>DAOUPU010000124.1 GCA_030625995.1 Flavobacteriaceae bacterium | reverse complement strand
ATCAAGGTGAACTTAAAGATCGTACGGAGAATGTGAGCAAAATTAACGATGAGTTAGTCGACGAGGTTCTTAAATGGGAACAAACCAAAGAATTATTAACTCAAAGTACCGAGTCAGGCGATATTTATAATAGTTTGGATGTTATTATTTCGACACTTCAAGAGGTAATTCTAATGGCGCATGAACGTTTGGAGAACCTTTTTATAATTCAAAAAGATCTCACAGAATTGGTGTTAACCATGGATGGAATGCTTGTCGAAATATCACTGGCTGAGCAACAAATCCAAAGAGATTATTTTGTTTTTGACAGCAAACCACTGTGGAACATTTCTGCAGATGCATCGATTGCAACAGATTCTCTACAAATTGAATCGGATATCAATTCTAAGATAACTACTTCAAATATTGATGAGAATATTATACAATTAAAACAGTTTCTCCAGCTTAACAGGAAAACATTCATTTTTCAGATCATCTTTATTTTATTGATTTTTAGCGTTTTGTTAATCGTTAAAAAAAGATCGAAAAATGATTCTGTGGATTTAAACAACAGCATTGAAAAAGATGCCAATATTGTACTCTCCTATCCAATAGCGGCAAGCTTAACAGTAGGTGTACTTATATCCGCTTTTTTTTATGATGAGGTCATTCCAATACTAGCTGAAATATTTGTCTTCTTAGTTTTTAGTGCTACTGTAATTTTAATGCCAAAACTCACCAATAAAAAATTCTTTAATTTTTTGATAATACTATTCATAATTTTTTTATTACAAATTTATGAGTCTTATATTGGAAATGAAACTCTATTGAGATGGGTTATGATCACGGAAACAGTACTTCTTGTTTCCGCACTTCTTATAGGTATGAGAGTTATAAGGAAATACCCTGATGATTTTCAACGAGTATCCAAATTCTTTCGAACTGTTGTCCCCTTATATATGTTCTTCAGTGGCCTTGCTCTACTAGCCAATATAATTGGAATGGTTGGTTTGTCAGGTTTTTTAATAGAGGGAGTTGTGTTTTCAACTATACTAGGTGTCGTTGTATCTCTTGCAGTAAAGGTGATCTCAAGCATAACCATATTGATTTTTAAACTTCGAAGATCATACAATAGTCAAACATTAAATACAATGGTCCAGGCTACCAACCAACGTATCCAACCGGTACTATATTGGACAGGACTAATTGTTTGGTTTTACTTTACACTAAAGGCATTTGATCTTTACCATTTTTTAATAGAATGGCTTGATGATTTATTACTCATAGAGTGGAATATTGGTGAAATGAATATTTCTTTGGGAGGAATACTTGCTTTCACTGGAATCTTTATTGCAACAATGATTTTTACAAAACTAATAGCCACCATATTTCAAGATGATTGGATGGTAAAAGTTTTACCTCGTGGTGTAGCTCCTGCAATATCTATTTTACTCAGAATAATTTTTGTGAGTGTAGGCTTGTATATTGGTCTTTCTGCTGCCGGTTTGGATTTGAGTAAACTCGGTTTCATTTTGGGAGCTCTTGGGGTAGGTATTGGGTTTGGCCTACAAAATGTAGTTTTAAATTTTATCGCCGGTCTGATATTAGCATTTGAAAGACCAATAAACTTGGGAGATGCGATACAAATAGATGATGAGTTCGGTGTAGTAACCAGTATTGGCATTAGATCGAGTAATATAAGAACATGGGATGGTACAGAAGCGATTATTCCGAATGGAGATCTAATTTCAAAGAAGGTAATTAATTGGACCTTAAGCAGCCGGGATAGAAGGAGTAAATTAATAATAAAAACAGCTCCAAATGCAAATCCTGTTGAGGTGATCGAACTTCTTAACGGAATTGCATCTGAACATCAAAATACTTTTGAAGACCCGGTACCTCTAACATATTTTAAGGGCTATGTTGAAGATGGAAATTTATTGTTCCAGTTAATTTATTGGTCTACTTTTTCGGACACTCTAGATGTAGATCACGATATTAACTTGAAAATATTTGCAACTTTAAAAGAAAAAGGAATACAAGCTCCGGCTCCGGTGAGAAGAATCATTAATGAAAAATAAATACCGTTAATAGCTATAATTTTCAAGTTCTAAAAGTTCACTGGCTATTATCTGTAACCACTCTAACTGTTCTTCTTTATTTCTACTATGATTTGTTTCTTGGTCGTATAATTTTTGCCTTTGTTTAAAAGCATCAAAAACTTCGAAAATAGCTTGATCCATGTCTAACTTATAGTTAGAATCTATAACTCTTTTTCTTAATTTTCTTGCGTATACTTCACACAGATCAAAATGAGCTTGCTCGTGCACTAACAGGTCCAACCTATTCCTTTTGTCTATTCTCACCCAACTCTTATCGCAGTAAAATATGTTTTTGATCCTAACTGCTATTAATTCTTTTCTACCATTACTTTCTGCAGAGACATCAAATCCACAATTTGTATTTGCCGAAGCATTGGTTTCAGTAATCGAAGGTGGGATCCCTTTAAAGTCTTCCCATGTTAATTTTCTTTGCTTCCGCCATTCAATTTCATTTTCCTCATTATTTTCGAATACAATATCCTGACCAACAGAACTTTGATGAAATACTATTACTAAAAAGATCAAGGTAATATGTTGCATTCGGTCAATATTACAATTAGCATCAAATTTATACTAAAATATAATTATTTGGTCTATTTGAATATATTAAATCTTCTTAGATGGTTTTTGAAAATTTTTCTCTCAATTAACAAAATGCTAACATAATTTTTTCAGTAATTTTCTAAATTTACCGTAACAAACCATAGTAGCATAACGTCTATTAGAATAGTAAAATTACAATAATAACCTAAAAAATATTTCCTTCAAATGTTTAATCTTGATCGCTGGCAAGAAATTTTTGAAACACTCCACAAAAATAAGTTGCGGACGTTTCTCACTGGTCTTTCAGTAGCATCGGGTATTTTTATTCTAGTTATCCTTCTGGGTTTCGGACAAGGTATGCAGAACGGTATCAGCAAAGAGTTTGAAGGAGATGCCAGTAATTTAATTTGGATCTGGACCCAAGTAACTACAAAAGAATATAAAGGACTTAATCCCGGTAGACGAATTAGATTAGAGAATGCCAATTATGATTATATAACCACCTTTTTTAAAGACAGGCTGGAATATAAATCCAGAATGCTCTGGGTTCGTCTTGAAAATGGAACCATGAACTACAAGAAAGAATCGGGCAGCTATGGAGTGAGAGGTGTAGACCCGGATATGCAGTACATAGAAAAGATGGAAATGTTGTCCGGTCGTTTTTTGAATTATAACGATCTGAATTTAAAAAACAAAGTAGTGGTTATTAGTAATAAAATTAAACATGAACTCATAAAAGATGTTGAAGACCCCTTAGGTGAATATCTTAGGTTATCCGGCATTAATTTTAAAATAATTGGAATCTATACGGATCCTGCAGGAGAAAGAGAAGAGAATCGGGTTTTTATCCCGGTCTCAACCGCACAAAGTGTTTTTAACGGAGGCAATAGAGTATCAAATCTAGGTTTTACAATTAAACAGGATAATGACTTTGGTAAGACAATGGTAACCTCCAATTGGCTCACATCGGAAATTAAACAATATTTAAAACAGGTGCACACTATTGCTCCAGACGATGATGGTGCAATTAACGTATATAATCGACTGGATGAAGTACAAAGATTTGAAAATTTAACCAGCAGTATCGCATTCTTTTTTTGGTTTGTGGGTATTTGTACAATTATTGCAGGAGTAGTTGGGGTTAGTAATATCATGCTCATCGTTGTAAAAGAAAGAACAAAAGAAATAGGGATCAGGAAAGCCATTGGAGCAAAACCCTGGTCTATTATTGGATTGATTCTTCATGAAGCTATTTTTGTTACTGCTTTCGCTGGATTTGGGGGACTTATATTTAGCATGGCTTTATTGGAAATAGTCGGGCCAAACGTTGAAGTAGATTATGTAGTAAATCCGTCGGTGAATTTCTCCATAGCAGTAACCATGGTTATTATATTAATAATAGCAGGTGGTTTGGCTGGTTTTTTTCCTGCATGGAGGGCAGCAAAAATAAAACCAATTATTGCCTTAAGAGATGAATAAAAAATAAATCATGTTTAATCAAGATCGATGGAAAGAAATATTGGAGGTCTTAACCAGTAACTGGTTCAGGACTGTATTGACTGCTTTTGGGGTTTTTTGGGGCATCTTTATTCTTATCTTATTATTGGCTGCCGGTAAAGGTCTTGAAAATGGAATTAGGCAAGATTTTAGCGGTATTGCTACCAATACTATGTTCATGTGGACACAGACGGTTAGTAAATCGTATGAGGGAATGGCAAAAGGGAGGCGATTCAGGTATCGTACCGGTGATGTTAGCGATATCAGGGAAAATGTTCCTGAATTGCGTTTTATATCTCCAAGAAACCAATTGGGGGGATTTAATGGAGCCAATAATGTTATCCGTGGATTAAATACCGGAGCATTTAATGTTTATGGAGACTATCCTGAAATTATCCAGCAGGAGCCAATGGAGATAATTAAAGGAAGGTTTGTTAATTATGGTGATATCAACGAAAAAAGAAAAATTGCTGTTATTGGTGAAGGAGTAAAAACGACCTTGTATGATCTAGGAGAAACTGTAATTGGCAGTTATCTTAAAATAAGAGGAGTGAACTTTATGGTCGTTGGCATTTATAAGAAAAAAAACTCAGGAGGAAATAATGAAGAATCCCAAAAGGAAATTTATATACCATTTACATCTTTTTCTCAGGCCTTCAATATGGGTGACCGGGTTGGATGGATGGCTATTACCGCGAATGATGGCACTCCAATTACAGATATTAAAGAACAAATTTTCAGTATCGTTAAGAAGAATCATAAAATTCATCCCGAAGATACAAGAGCAATTGGTCATTTTGATTTATACCAACAGTTCAGGAAAGTGGAAAGTTTATTTTTGGCATTAAAGGTCATTGCATATTTTGTTGGAGCCCTGGTATTATTATCCGGAGTTATTGGGGTTAGCAATATCATGCTTATCGTTGTGAAAGAACGAATAAAAGAAATTGGAATCAGAAGAGCTTTGGGCGCTTCTCCAGGCAATATTAGAAGTCAAATACTAACTGAATCTGTATTTTTAACAATAATATCCGGAATGGCTGGCATCGTATTCGGAGCATTAACAATTTATGCCATCAATTATGGTCTTGAAAGGGCTGGACCGGTAGATATGTTTGTTAATCCAAGTGTTGATCTGGCAGTAATAACATCAGCATTAACGATATTGATAGTTTCCGGTTTAATTGCAGGTCTGATTCCGGCACAAAATGCGGTAAAAGTTAGACCAATAGATGCCTTAAGAACAGAATAAAAATAATTTAAAAATATACTAATGAAAAAATCAGTAACAATATTCATCTTAATATTCATAGTAATAACCTTTGCGGGAGCTATGTACTATTTATATGTAAAAAATGCAGAAGACCCGGTTGTTTATAAAACCCAAAAGCCCACTAAACAAACCATCATAAGGAAAACAGTAGCTACCGGCAGCATAATTCCATTAGAAGAAGTACTTATTAAACCAAATATTTCAGGAGTAATTGAAGAAATATATGTGGAAGGTGGTGACATTTTACAAGCGAACGACCTGATCGCAAAAATCAGAGTAGTTCCCAATTTATCAGCGTTGAACAATGCAAAAAATTCTATCAAAACAGCTAAAATTGCGGTTGACGATGAAGAACGTAATTTTAAACGCCAAAAATCTTTATTTGACAAAGGTGTTATTTCGAAACAGGATCTTGAACGAGCGGACGTGAAGTACCAACAGGCATTGCAAGCTTATAATGCTGCCCGACAAAATTATGATATTGTAAAAACAGGATCAACTCAAGGCCTGGGTAATTCAGCCAATACACTCATCCGTTCTACTGTATCTGGAATGGTTTTAGATATGCCTGTAGAAGTTGGCAATCAGGTAATTGAGAGCAACACTTTTAATGAAGGCACTACTATTGCTGCTATTGCAGATGTGGATAAAATGATCTTTGAAGGAAAAGTTGACGAATCGGAAGTTGGAAAAATAAAAGAAGGCTTACCTCTCGAGATCACGGTTGGAGCCATTGAAAATCTGAAATTTGAAGCTATACTGGATTATATCGCACCAAAAGGTGAATTAGAAAATGGGGCCGTACAATTTGAGATCAAAGGAACACTTAAAAAACAAGACACTACTTTTATCAGAGCAGGTTTAAGTGCCAATGCATCCATTATTTTGGCAAGAGTGGATAGTGTTATATCCATCAAAGAGGCCCTGGTACAATTTGATCCTGAAACAAAAGATCCATTTGTGGAAATAAAAAATGGTGGTGCAGAATTTGAAAGAAAAGATGTTAAACTAGGTGTGAGCGATGGAATTAATGTTGAAATATTAGAGGGCTTAACTCTGGAGGATGATGTAAAAGTTTGGAATATCATCAAATCTCAGGATGGTGCATAAGGCTATTTTGTCATTTTTGTGTTTTTGCCACTGCTGATGTTTTCCACCATCAGTGCTCCAATGAACCTACTTCACTTTGTTGGTGAAAAACACCAACAAAGGCTTAATAAGTGACTTTATATTTCCCAATATTGTAATAAAATATTTTTTATCAGCTTGGGATAATCCCATCCAATTCCTCGCGCAGCAATCATGGTCAAACTGTCCTGATCAGATCGATGTGATCTGGAAGCACCTGTCATATTAGGCTTAAGATTCACGTCGAAAATAAAATATTCGCCATTTTTATCTTGCCTGCAATCAATCCTAATGGGTGCCTTTGCTCCAATTAACCTCGTCGCTGCCTCACAGTATCGAACTATTTTTTTTATCTGTTTGCTTTGTATTTTATTATACGATAACACCTTGCTATTATTAACAACTGCAACAATCCCGTTATACGGAGCTATTTCATTAATATGATTAAAACGATGAACAGGAGGTAGAGCCCAATGACTCTTCATATTAACAATTTTACTTTTAAAGCTATAGCTTCCAGGTGGCATTATGGATAATGTAATTTCTTTACCCGGCAAGAACTCTTCGACCATCACTTTACTGCCATAAATTTTCGCAGAAATTTGTGCTTTAATTCCATTGCTCAGTTCTTCCTTGGTATAAACCACTTCAACACCTTGACTTCCTCTTCCTCTTATAGGTTTAATGACCAATGGAAATATTACTGTTAATTTTGATCCTTCCTCTATACTTAAAAGAATGGATTTCGGAACAGGG
>DAOUPU010000149.1 GCA_030625995.1 Flavobacteriaceae bacterium | reverse complement strand
ACTTCGTAATGAGGATCTAAACAGCAACCCGCCTTGCCGGCGTGGCAGGTAAATCAGGGAGTTTTATTGGTTTTAGCATAGCACCGTTATGGTTAAATCAAAAAACTCAACGAAGTTTCTGATTTGCAGATGTTTAGAAACGGAATAGATTTTCTAATGCATAAAGCGGGTTTAAATACCTGAAACCCAATATCAGCTATTTATATTAAGTTCTAATCTTCTGATTTTACAAAAGTGATGGAAGTGCTATTTACACAATATCTCTTCCCTGTAGTTTCCTTTGGTCCATCATCGAAGATATGCCCAAGATGACCACCGCAGGTTTTGCAAATTATTTCTGTTCTTTTCATACCCAAAGTATTATCGCTAACAAATTTTACCTTACCTGGAATGGCGTCATCAAACGATGGCCATCCACAGTGAGATTCATATTTGGTATTTGATTCAAACAATTGTGTATTACAGGCTGCGCATAGATAAGTGCCTTTTTCAAAATGATTTGTATATCCATAATCGCCGGGTACATCGGTACCTTTTTGTCTTAAAATAAAATATTGATCAGGGGTTAAAATAGCCCTCCATTCTTTTTCCGTTTTTTTAACTTTTTTATTCATTTTTTTGCTGTCTTGGGCTTGTAAAGTAGCACAAAATATTATAATTAAAATTGATGTAATAGTTAATCGTTTCATCTTATAAAATCTATGATTCGCTGGTTGGTATCAGGGTCTTTTAAAATTTTATGGTGCCCCAGTCCATTGGTCATTAAAAGATCTCCTTTTTTTAAACTATGTCGAATGGAAAAGGCATTACTTACAGGCACATATTTATCCTCGCTATCATGAATTACTAAGGTGGGTATGTCTATTTTTTTTGCAACATTTTCAGAGGAATAATCTTCAACATTAATACCTAATCGGCTATTCACCAATTCTATTAATTTTTGGGCAATTGAAGGTTTCAGCGAAAATTTTTGAACATTGGATTTAAATATTTCAACTATAGAATTATCCGCTCCGATTACTACGAGATTATTTATTTTTAAGCCGCTGGCAACAGCATTCATTAGTGCCATTCCACCTAAGGAATGGCCGATTGCCGCATCAAATGGCCCAAACTTTTTTTCTAGTTGACGGATAGTCTTAATGAACTCCATTAGTGAACTCCTCGACCCACGTGATAATCCATGGGCAGGAGCATCAAATGAAATTACCATCATTTTATTTTCTAATATCTTATCTGCAATGCTATATAACTGTGTCCCTCTACCTGACCATCCATGGACCAGTAATATTTTTTTCTTGGAATATCCATAAGTATAAACCATTACTTTTTTTCTAATTCCATCTATACTCATTAAATTGTTTTTTGCACTTTCTCGCATCATTAATTCTCTTTCTGGAGGTGAAAATTTTAATGGGGTCTCAAACATTTTAACAACAAATCTGGTTGTCAGATCATGAGAAATGAACTGTAAAAATTTCCCGAAGAGAATGATATATTTAGGTATTGTAAATGAATTATTCTTAGTATTGGTTTTTTGATCACCTTTCACTTCTTTAAATTTTTGTAATTATATATAAATAAGTTAATTAAAAACCCGCCTGTCCGGCCGGCAGGATTGAGAATCCCGGGTACTCGGGACAACCGCTTCACTCTCTCATGATCCCGAGTACTCGGGATTATCATTTCCTTTTGTGAAATAATTGATTAAACCTGCCTGTCCGGCAGGCGGGTTTATTCATGTTCGTTTCATATGCTGCAAAGCTAACCATTTTATTTATTTGTGTAAAAGTTAAGAAAATGTTAATTCGAAGAGTTAAAAAATTAAAAAAATTGTACATTGTCGGTCAATTTTTTGAACACAAGAAGTAATTATGCTGGAAAAAGGAAACAAAAAACTGATTGAAAGTTGGGCCTTTTATGATTGGGCCAATTCGGTTTACCCCTTGGTTATAAGCACTGCTATTTTTCCTATTTATTATGAATCTGTTACACAAACAGATAGTGGATTAGTACCTTTTTTAGGATTCGAGATCAATAATACTTCGCTGTACACATACGCCTTATCCTTTTCATTTCTGATTGTGGCTATAATTTCACCGGTGTTATCCGGAATTGCAGATGTTGTTGGTAATAAAAAAAGCTATATGAAGTTTTTTTGCTATTTGGGGTCTCTATCTGTAATGGCCTTGTTTTTTTTTGAGGGTATTGAGACACTTTGGCTGGGGCTTACCTTTGTAATTTTGGCCAGTATTGGATTTTGGGGCAGTATGGTTTTTTACAATGCATATTTACCTCAAATAGCCTATGGAGATCAGCAAGATGCTGTGAGTGCAAAAGGCTTTATGTATGGTTATGCCGGTTCGGTCATTTTATTAATATTCAATTTGAGTATGGTTATGAAACCTGAACTTTATGGTTTGGAAGACCCTAATTTGGCCCCTAGAATATCCTTTTTAATGGTTGGAGTTTGGTGGATGGGATTTGCACAATACACGTTTAAATATTTACCATATAATACCTATAATAGAAAACCTAAAAAGGACTATATTTTTAAGGGATTTCTAGAGCTTAAGAAAGTGCTACTTGAACTTAGGGATTTACCGATATTATTAAATTTTTTAATTTCATTTTTTCTTTATAGTATAGGTGTTCAGTCTGTTATACTTTTAGCAACGGTTTACGGGTCAACCGAGTTGGGTTTGCCTACAAGTAATTTAATTATTGCTATAATTGTTATCCAAATACTTGGGATATTGGGAGCCTATGTTTTTTCAAGAATGTCCAAAAAAATTGGAAATATTACGACTTTAAAAATCACAATTATAATATGGGCATTGGCAAGTTTAAGTGGTTATTTATTAGATAGAGATGATCCGAATGTACAAATAAAATTTTATCTGATAAGTGCATTTATTGGTTTGGTATTGGGTGCCATCCAAACCTTGTCCAGATCCACCTATTCTAAATTACTTCCTGAAGATACTGAGGACCATACAACATATTTCAGCTTTTATGATGTTACCGAAAAGCTGGCAATAGTTTGGGGAACATTTATCTTTGGAATAGCAGTAGCCATTACAGGATCTATGAAATTATCTATCCTGCTTCTTTCCTTATTTTTCTTTGTGAGTTTTGTAGTAATTAGTTTTATGAAAAAAACAAAATACGTCAATTAAAACTAGTTTAACTGCTATAGATCAAATTGTTAGCCTTTTATTATGTTTCAATATAACATATGCTCTCCATCATTATTTCTGAAGATGTACATCCAATTGAGGGAACGGTATCTGAACACCTGATTTATTGAAGACAGCATAAACATTTTCATTCATATCAAAATAAACTCCCCAATAATCGGCTGAATTAACCCAGACTCTAAAGGTTAAATTTACAGAGCTGTCGGCCAATTCTGTTACACCTATAAATGGGGCAGGATCTTTCAAGACCCTATCGTCATTATTACCTAATTCGAGTAAAACTTCTCTGGATTTTTTTACATCTTCGCCATATGCGATACCGACAGAAATATCAACTCTTCGAGTGGGTTCAGTAGAATAGTTTACTATTGAACCGGTAGATAAGCCACCGTTAGGAATTATTATGGTCTTATTATCAAGATCCGTCAGGATTGTATTAAATATCTGAATTTCTTTAACAGTTCCCTTATGCCCTTGTGCATTGATAAAGTCACCAACTGAAATAGGTTTAAATAGCAATATCATAACACCACCGGCGAAATTTTGTAAAGTACCGGAGAGCGCCAAGCCTACGGCCAGACCGGCTGCACCGAGAATGGCAATAAAGGAAGTCATTGCAACACCAACCATACTAAGCACACTTATTACCAGTAAAACCTTTAATAATATACTTACTATGCTTTTAAGGAAAGGTTTTAGAGATGCATCCGTCTTCTGTTTATCAAGAATATGTTCAAAAGCTCTAATTAGTTTTTTGATTATAAATGAACCTATAATCCAAACAATTATCGCTCCGATTAATTTTGGTCCGTATTCAAGGCTAAATCCTTTAATAGTTGTTAGAATTCCATCTACATCTGTATTCATAATATTTTATTGTTTTAGGGTTTGATTATCTAAAAAATGAATAGGTTCATTTTTCGAATTCAAAGATAAGGAAAATCTACTTTTTAATGAATCTATTTTTTTATGTTATATATTTTGAACCACAGAGGGCACTAAGTTTTGCACGGAGCCCACAGTGTACTTTATGTCTTCTTTGTTTGTGTACTTTGAAGTTATCTTTTTTTGTAACATAGAAGGTAACTAATTTTTGAAAGAAGCTCACAGTGTACTTTGTGGTTAATAAATTTATTTTTTCATTTTATACTCTGAATAGAGCATTATCAATAGTTAGTTCTAAGGCTATTTAAAAGTGTACATATAAATACCGATATTGTTTTGGATCTTTAATCGAAAGATTTTATTAGTGATTCTCCCCTGTAAAAAGCAATAATTCTAACCAAAGAAACCAAATAATTATAGTTTTAAGAAGACTCTTTTCCTATTTTTGTCCGTCATGAATAAAATTTTGTTAAACCAATCCATTTTGATGCGGTTTCCTTTTATATATAGATTCCTAGTCTGCTAACATTTTGAACCTTAAATTATATACATCCGAATTTAAATACAATTTTAAATTGGCATACCCGATCATGATTGGCCATTTAGGGCATGTATTGGTTGGTTTAGCCGATAATATAATGGTTGGAAGATTAGGGGCTGCTCCACTGGCTGCAGTTTCCTTAGGTAATAGTTTTGTGTTTATAGCTTTTTCGTTAGGTATAGGGTTTTCCTTTGCGATCACCCCATTAATTGCTGAAGCGGATGGAGAAAATGATATCGAAAAAGGAAGAAAACACTTTCAACATGGATTGATTTTATGCACACTATTAGGACTATCCATGTTTCTTATGCTTATAATTGCAACCCCGGTAATGAGATTTATGGATCAGCCACCAGAAGTAGTAGAACTGGCAATTCCTTATTTGAAGATCACCGCTTTTTCCATGATTCCCTTAATGATCTTTCAGGCTTTTAAACAGTTTACAGATGGCCTTTCACAAACAAAATATGGGATGTACGCAACAGTCATTGCCAACATTCTTAATGTTATTCTGAACTTTCTTCTTATCTACGGATTATGGATTTTCCCTCGTCTTGAGTTGGTAGGAGCTGCCATAGGTACTTTAATATCTAGAATTGCGATGGTAGTTTTTATTGTTCTCATATTAAGGACAAAAGATAAGTTCATTCCCTTTTTTAGAAGAATTAAATTTAGAGAAATTCAAAATTCAGAATTTTATAAAATCATCACTTTAGGTTTTCCTACTGCCATGCAAATGCTTTTTGAAGTAGGTGTATTTACCGCGGCTATCTGGTTGGCAGGTACCTTAGGCACTATTGATCAGGCCTCTAATCAAATTGCCCTGAATTTGGCATCAATGACCTTTATGATAGCTGTAGGATTGGGTGTTACGGCAACGATCAGAGTTGGTAATCAAAAAGGTTTAAAAAATTTCTCCGAACTTAAAAGAATAAGTATTTCTATATTTTTGCAAGTTTTTATTATCGAGTTTTGTTTTGCTATTGGTTTTTTTGTTTTAAAAGATGTACTTCCTCTTGTTTATATAGATGATGTATTGGTTGTCGAAACTGCCGCCTCACTCTTGCTTATAGCCGGTTTATTTCAATTATCGGATGGATTACAGGTAGTGGTTTTGGGAGCCCTTCGAGGAATGCAAGATGTTAAAATACCAACATATATTACCTTTGTAGCATATTGGATCATAGGATTTCCTATTAGTTATTTCTTGGGCTTAGAACTTGGTCTAGGTTCGCAAGGTATATGGATAGGTTTGTTAGCAGGCTTGACCGCTTCGGCAATTTTATTAATGTTGCGATTTAATTATTTGACTAATAGATTAATACAAACAAGTAGCTAAATGGGAGTCGTTTTACATCAATCGTTTAAGAATACGCTAATAATTTTTGTTGGTTTCGCTATAGGTGGAATCAATGTGCTTTTTTTGTATACACATTTTTTACAGGCCGCTTATTTTGGTTTGGTAACTTTTTTATTATCAGCATCCAATATATTGATGCCTCTGTTAATTTTTGGAATGCAGAACACAATTATTAAATTTTATTCATCCTATAAAGATAGAGTGGATAGAGATAATTTTTTAGTAACAGCAATTATTCTACCCTTATTCATAATCATTCCTCTGGCATTTATTGGAACGATTTTTTATAGTTATATATCCGACCTGCTATCTCGTGAAAATATTATC
>DAOUPU010000044.1 GCA_030625995.1 Flavobacteriaceae bacterium | reverse complement strand
ATGGATCCTGATGTTGTAGCTTTATGGACTTCCAACGTGGCCATGTCTACCGATTTGGTGAACTGGATAAAATATCCTAATAATCCAATTGTCGAAGGTGATCATTCGAGTCCCGTATTGGTCTTTGACGGAAAGGAATACAAACTTTACACTATGCACGACAAAGTGTGGCGTTATGATGCTATTAAGTAGGGCAAACTGAAAAATGTATTTGATTTAACATCTATTCAATTAATATTTTTCCTCTTTTAAGGGAGGATTGTCTATAGTAAAGTATCTGATGAATTATTATTCAATTGTTTTAGGGCACTAAATGATTTGCTTAGAAGGTGAAATATCCTTAAAATATATAGTTTTAAAAAGATTTAAAAATCCAAACAGGGGAAACAAGGATAAAATTTATCCTAATAAATGTGAAAGAATTACCTTTCGAAAATGGAAAATTAATATAATAAAATAAGGATAAATTTTTACAACGCCTCGTTAAGAAGTAACATAAACAATTAATAGTCAGCACTTTAATAGATTAACTATAATCTGTTAAAGACATGACTACCAAGGGAATTAAAATTTATAATGATCTAATTCTCAATATATTAAATAAATTACTAAATATTAACAAACGGAGAAAAGACTTTAAAGTTGAAATATTTATTCTTTTGCTAAGTGTAAAAGGAAGAATCAACTTTTTACAGTTATCTCGTTATGGTAATTACAAAGAACAAAGTTACAGACAACAATTTGAAAAGAAGTTCAATTTTTTAGAATTTAACAAACAACTTGTACACTCTACTGGAGGGAATAAATATGCCATAGAGTTTGATCCGAGCTATATCAACAAGTCAGGTAAAAGCACACCGGAAGTTAGTTATTTTTGGTCTGGAGTTGCAGGACGCGACAAGTGGGGATTAGAGATAGCAGGAATAGCTGCCATAGATCTTGAAAATCATACAGCACATCATTTAGAAGCTGTGCAAACATTTGCCAACAACAATAAAGGTGCTACTTTAGTAGACTGGTATCAGGGCAAACGCATCATAAATTCAGCAATTTCATCAAATACTGATTATCCCAACCAGCTTTTAATCGTCTGCTTTTAACGCCCACCTTATATGTTGAATCATTTTTTAAGATATTTAACGCTATTTTATTTAGAATTGAAAAGTTTTGAGCGGCATTTCCGGTTCGTTTTCTTGAAGCATCTTCTCCAAATGCAACATCTAAGGTCCAATGAAGCTTGTTCTCAACAGCCCAATGAGATCTAATCGCTTTTTGGAACTCCTCTGGTTCTGCCACAAGGCTTGAAATATAAAATCTTGTAGCTCTTTCTATTGGTCTATCTGAGTTTTTAAATTCTCGAATACTTTCTATTTTTATTACAGTTCTTAAACCACTCCACTTTTCAATATCTTCAATAAATTGAAAATCAGTAATTATACTACATCTTCTGCTTTCAATCCGACCATGATCCAGCTCTTCCGATAAATGTGTTTTTACCTCTTTTCCAAATCTAAATTCATCTTCAATATTCTCATAAAGATATTCCTGATTTAGTTTTACTGCTAAAATATAGTCGGCCTTTTCTTTAATTATTTTTGAGGCAATATCTTTCTGACATCCCATAGCATCAATTGTAATTATGGATTGTTCAATACTTAAAACTTCTAATAGCTCAGGAATTGCTGTTATTTCATTTGATTTTTCTTCAGTTCGTACTTGCCCAAGGACTATGTTATTTTCACAAGCCCATGCGCTAACCATATGAACAGGAGACTTATTTCCATTGGATTTGGCTCCTCTTATTGTTTTACCATCTATGGCAATTACTTCCTTTTTAGTGATTTTTGCTATAGAATTAATCCATTCAATAAAACAAGTTTCAAATTGTTTACTATCTATTGCTGAAAATACTCTATTAAAGGTGTCATGTGAAGGCACACCATTGGGCAGTTCAAGAAAAGTTCTTAAAAAATCTTCTTTTGTTTTAGAATATAATTCAATTTCGTTCCAAGAACTTGCTCCACATATTACCGAAATTATTCCCATAAGAAGGATATCTTCCAATTTGTGTTGCTTCGTTATATCGCGTCTGGGATCGTCTATTTTACTAAAAATCGTTATTAATTTACTTGACATAATAATTGTGTTATTTATCTGATAATCAGAATAATATACAATTTTATTATGTAAAAAACAACAATTACTTATCTGTTTTGCAACATATTATCAACTAAATACATCATTCATTTTTAAGAAATAATGATGCGTTTGCCCTGAGACTGGTATGCAGATATTATTGAGTTATTATAAAAATACATTATCTTTCCTTTCTTTATTTAGAACTGCGTTTAGCAAGTAGTTAGTCATCATTTAAAAGGAATTGGTATGAAAATAGCTTTAATAATCGTTTTAATAATCTTTTCGAGTGTTCAATCTTTTGGACAAAAAATGAAATTTGAATATCACGAAATTGGTAAATTTCTTAATAGAATGGGGCAAACCAGTCTCGTTGATGTAGATAATGATAATGACTTAGATTGGGTTTTTGGACGTTTTGGTGAAATGTATTGGTATGAATATATTTCATCCAATGAATGGAAATTACACGAGTTAGGTAAAGGTGCTAAAACTGATGTTGGAGGCTGTTCAATTGATGTGAACCATGATAACTGGATAGATTTTGTGGTAGGTGACTCTTGGTATGAAAACACAGGTAAACCAAGAAATGAAATTTTTATTTTGCATAAGAAAAATATGATAAGTTGTCATGATAATGTAGTTGTTGATATTGATGGAGACGGAATAGAAGATATTGTTTCCTTATCAAATGATCCGAATCATTCAGTTTTGGTTTGGTACAAAATCCCAGACGACTATAATGCAAATTGGGATTACTCAATAATCGGACCTGGTATCCATGGAGGTATAGCTCCTATTGGTTATGGCGACCTGGATAATGATAATGATATAGATATTGTCAGAGGCAATGTCTGGTTTGAAAATCTGGATAGTAAAGGAGGTAAATGGGAAATTCATCAAACGTTGGTTCCTCCAGGAGGCAACCGACCCGACAAGTTTGGATTATCTCTTAAAACCGTGTGTATCGATTTAGATATGGATAACGATTTAGATATCGTAGAAGCTGAAAGTGATACTAAAAATGGCAGAGTTTTCTGGTTTGAAAATCTAAATAAGGCGGAAACCTTTGTTTTTCATCCTATATCTGATGATACGACTAACCAGGACTTCCACTCGCTTGCATTAGCAGATTTTGACGGTGATGGTGATATGGATGTTTTGTCAGGTGGTGGTCCCTTATCTCAGGAAACACATAAACTTATTATCTGGGAAAATGTTTCTGGTGATGGCAGAAAGTGGAAAGAACATGTAATCCTTAAGGGAAAAAGGATACATGAAGCGGTAGCAGCAGATGTTGATAACGATGGTGATATTGACATTTGCGCAAAGCCCTGGCATGGAGGACTTCATATTTATCTTGAAAACAAATTGATAGATTAGAAACTCAGGATAACCAAAAATATAGTGCATTTGTCAGTTAGTTCTAATAATGATTTTGATGTCAATAAATAAACACAGTAATAAATTGAAAGATACGAGCATTGAAATCCCAATCTCACCAAATAAACTAAATTTTAAAATATGAAAAGATATTTGCTTACACTACTTTTTGTATCCTTTGTCATGAGATTTGCTATTGGACAAGTTAATCAAAATCAATATCCCAACATTGTTTTTTGCCTTGCGGACGATTGGGGATGGCCTCATGCAGGGGCTTATGGGGATAGTGCTGTAAAAACACCAAATTTTGATAGAATTGCAAATGAAGGAATTCTCTTTAATCATGCTTATGTGTCAAGCCCATCTTGTACTCCAAGCAGAAATGCTTTCATAACAGGAAAATATCATTGGGAACTTGGATCTGGAGCGAACCTGTGGAGTACACTTCCTGAAAATCATCAAAGCTTTATACACTTATTAGCTGATCATGGTTATGTTACAGGAAGAACCAAAGCAAAAACTTGGGGACCTGGTAATTTAGATAATTGGATTACCCACCATGGCTCACATCCGTCAAACGAAGCATATCAAACATTTGAAGAATTTCTTGAATACACAAATGCAAAGAAGACACCATTCTTTTTCTGGTTAGGTACTTCAGACCCACATCGAGGATATGAAAGAAGCTCTGGAAAGCAGAGTGGAATAGATATTTCAAAAGTTCACTTCTTTAAACATTATCCGAAATCGGATATAATACGAAACGATATTGCCGATTATTACTTTGAAGTGCAGCGATGGGATAGTCTTGTAGGTTCAGTCATAGCTCAACTTGAGAAACACGGTTTGTTGGAAAACACCATTATTATTATGACAGGTGACCATGGTATGCCTTTCCCACGTTGTAAAGGAAATCTTTACGATTCGGGGGTACGTGTTCCATTTGCCATCCGCTGGGGGAAGGAAGTAAAAGCTGGCCGAAACGTAGATGACTTTATTTCGTTTGTGGATATTGCGCCTACACTGCTAGAAATTACTGGAATAAAAGTTTCAGAAGATATGACAGGCAAAAGTTTTGTTAATATTTTAAAGTCAAATAAGACAGGAATGATAGATCCTGATAATCGTTCAGACATCGTTTTTGGCAGGGAACGACATGTTCCTGCTCAAGAGAAACCCAATATGGGTGGCTACCCTTCGCGTGGATATAGAAATAAGGAATTTCTCTACATCCGTAATTACAAACCTGATTTGTGGCCTGCTGGTACAGGCAAGTTAGGATATACCAACTTTCCAAATCAATGGTATTCCGATTGTGATGGGGGCCCAACAAAAGATTATATTATAAAAAATAAAGACAAAGATGAGGAGCATTTTCGGGCATACCAGCTTTCTTTTGCAAAAAGGCCAGTAGAAGAACTTTACGATTTGAAGAACGATCCGGATCAATTGAATAATATCGCAACAGATTCTGTTTATGTTAGAATATTGGAAAGTTTGAGGGTAAAGCTTCATAATAAACTTACAATTCTTAATGATCCACGAGTTAAAAATCCTGATTATGATGAATTTGACAATCATCCTTATTTAGGAAGTGGAGGAGGTACTAAAAAGCCATAATTATGATGAGTGGTAAATAAACAGGCTCTAAAGGCCTAAAGAACTGAACCTATTTAAGTAATAAAAGAGCAGGGATTTTCATTGTTGACGGAATCTAAAGTTCCTACATATATAATAACCTTACTCTGCTCTGTTGTTCTTTCTATTAATTAGTTAATATAATTAAAAGCAAACTTAGGATGTATATACAAAATAGGCGTGATAGTAATAAATCCAAAGGTTGTAACCCGCTTCAACTTTTGTAAACAATGTATCTTAAAGAACATTGCCGTCATTAAACTCGAGTCAAAACATAAGCATGAAAAAATACTATAAAATAATTAAAGATATTCATTTGCATGCTGGTCTATTCATCAGTCCTTTTATCATAGTATTTTCGATTAGTGCCTTGATTCTAAACCATGATTTTATTGATTGGCAAGAAGATTGGCAAAAATGGTCTTTTTCGGTTGAAGAAAAAATTGATGAGACTGTCAGGTTTAATTTGCCAAGCCCTAACATAACAAAGATTGACTATGCTAAGGATATTATAAAGCAATTAAATATTAAAGGAGAAATATCCAATATTTTTGGGGATTCCATCACCATGTATATTCCAGTAACAAAACCAGGATACAGGATTTCAATTAAAGCAGATCTAATTTCTGGTATAGCTTATATTCATAGTGAAAAAACAAACTTTTGGAAGAAACTGATCTGGCTACATAAAATGCCAGGTCCCCATAATACAAATATCCGCGGTAACTGGGTGTTTACTAAATTTTGGAGTTCAGTGGTTGATTTCTCTGTAATCTGTCTTTTTTTATCAAGTATTACAGGGGTTCTTCTTTGGTACTACTTAAAAAATGAAAGATACATAGGACTAATTGCACTATTAATTGGGTTTCTTTCCATTGTTTCACTTGTCATTGGCCTAACAGTTTGATTAAAATGGATATCACAAAGCAAAAGAAAAATTTGATAAAATGGAATCGCAAAATCCATATACACCTTGGCTTATTCTCACTTCTTTTTATATGGTTATTTGGGATAAGTGGATTGCTGCTGAATCATCACTGGGAGTTTGCCAATTCCTGGGAGAAAAGAAAGGTAATCAGCTATGATAAAATGATTGAAATAAGTAAAGTGAGAGAGAAACACACACTTGTGAATGAAATCATGAATAATCTAAACCTGAATGGTAGCATTGTTAATTTAAGGTATTCAACCGACTCTGTCTATTTGAATTTTATTATCTCAAAACCAGGAACGCGATACGATATACAAGCTGGTCTTAATGATGGTAAAATATTGATCAAAGAAACAAAATTGGATCAATGGGCAGTATTGAGATCATTGCATAAATTACGAAATCCAACTCAAAAAGAACAAGAAGAAATATATCAACCAATAATGGCTTTTATTTGGAGTCTTTCATTAGATATTATATCGGTAAGTCTTATTATAATTTGCTTGGGAAGCTGGTACATGTGGCTTCAAATTCCGAAGAAAAGGTTTTACCTCGGACTTGTTTCAATATCAGGAGGTTTTATTTTTTGTATTTATTTTTTATTTTTTTAAATGAAAACAGTTGAAAATTTGGCTATAACATATAACGCAAAATAAACGCCATTAAAACGGACGTTTATTCAAACCGTCAGACTGCGCAAAAATTTCTTTTTATAAATCACAAAAAATTCAATGGATTATCATATCTTAAAGTATTGATAATCATTTCTTTTTATTGTGAATTTTATTCAAGGGTTTGATAGAAATCAACTACAGATGCTATCATACAATTCATTTGTAAAGCAAGATTCTTGGGCGAGAATAGTTGATTTGTTTGTCGATATTTTATCATTAGAAGATTTAGGTTTTATAGAAACAATGTCAGAAGAAGGTAGACCTCCATATCCTTTGCAAAGTTAAAAAACTATGTTTACACTTTTTAAACTATGTATCTTAACGAATGGTAATTTCATTAAAAAAGATCGCTAAGGGATAATTCTGAGAATAATTCCTATCTCCATACTTATTCTAGTTAACTAAGTTTAAAGAATAAAATATTATTTATGATATTTTAACAGAAATTGTATATTTACCACTGCAAAGACAAATACAATTTGTTTTTAAATAGTTCTTTTTGATTTTAGTATGCAATTTGGTGAACAGCATACAATTAAAAGTGTTTAAACATTAGATCATAGTGGGTTAGAGAATTTAAATTAATCCGGCTACCCTTACATTGAGGAACCTTACCTCTATGCAGATGATGCAACAAGTAATCAGTTTAGAGGGACGAACAAAGAATGCTGAAGAGAGAGCAGCAATTATTGCAAGAAATGTTGAAATCTAATAATTGATGGTTTACAGATTAGTTGGCCAACAGGAAAGGCTCCTAATAACTGGAAACATAAAGAGCGAATTGAAAATGGTAAAATTGACAAAGTTCATTTACCAAATTATGGGAGTGATATTAATCCCGAATTTTCAGTTGTCTATTTTGAGAATGTAAATGGCGGAAATG
Source organism: Flavobacteriaceae bacterium (assembly GCA_030625995.1). Lineage (GTDB taxonomy): Bacteria > Bacteroidota > Bacteroidia > Flavobacteriales > Flavobacteriaceae > Lutimonas. The sequence goes on along the minus strand of DAOUPU010000044.1, from coordinate 6,794 downwards.
TATTTACTCCAGAGGTAAAACCATTTTAAAAGTCAGGATCTCCATTCATTTTGAATAACAGCAATATCAAGATTAGAGATTGAAATGTCTGTTTATACTTTTAAAATCAAAATAAATGTAATTGAATCTTATGTTTAAACAATTTATCAAAATAGTCAGCTTTACTATTTTATATTTTCTATATCTAAATGATGGATTCGCTCAGGAAAAAATTAAAAAACCTAATATTTTATTCATCGTAGCAGATGACCTTGGCTATGAAAAATTAGGCAGCTATAATGGATTATACTCATTGACGCCGAACATAGATAAATTGGCAGAACAAGGTTCAATGTTTTTAAGAGCTTATGCCAGTCCGGTATGTACTCCTAGCAGAATGAGTATATATACCGGAACCTACGCAACCACTCATAGATATACCAATGTACTTCCTGTACATGTAGGGAGTAAACAATTTGTTGATTTTGGTAAATGGACTACTTATGCTCAATTGTTAAAGCAAAATGGCTACCATACAGTGGTAACTGGGAAATGGCAGATGGCGGGTTTGGAATTTTATCCAAATCATTGCTCATCAGCTGGTTTTGACTCTTGGTGTGTATGGCAAATATGGCACAATAATAAAAAAACAACAAGATATTGGAATGCTACAATTAATGAAGATGGTAAAATAAGGACTGACATAGATAGCCTTTTCGGCCCGGATGTACTTACTGATTATGTAATCAGGCAAATGAAATTAGCCAAACAAAAAGGAAAACCATTTATCATTCAGCATAATATGGTGCTTCCGCATGTTCCTATCGTTACTACTCCAAACGACAAAAATGCAAAAAGGCAAGCAAGCCTGGATAATATGATTAAGTACATGGATAAGCAGGTTGGTGAATTATTAGAGGCAGTTGATCTACTGAAAATAGGTGATAACACGATCGTAATTTTTATTGGCGACAATGGTACTCAGTCAAAAATACCAAGAGAGACAAATAAAGGTCTGGTTAGTGGAGGAAAATGGACTTTAACAGATGGTGGAATGCATGTTCCACTTATTATTCATTGCCCTGATAGAATCCCAGTGAATCGAAAAGTTCAAAATCTTATAGATATAACAGATTTATTTCCAACGATATGTGACTTATCTAATACTAAAATCAATGACAGTTTGAACATTGATGGAGTTTCTTTTTATAACCTTTTATCAGGAGAAGAAGGTATTGTTAAGCGCAAATGGATCACGGCTGGAATTGGTGATGATTTTGTTATATTTGATGGCAATTGGAGATTACATCACAAAGAAAATAAATTAATTGATTGTCGAAATCTTCCCGAAGAAAAGAATGCAATTATGGAGTCTAATGAAGCCAAAGAAGCATTTTCCAAACTGACACCTATATTAAATGAATTATTAAAAGGCATATGAAGGAATTATAACATTAAATATGCTAAGGTGTGATTGTAGATATTTTAAAGCTTAATTCATTACAAATAAAATTAATACGATACAGAACTTAATACTAAACGATTTATGAAAATCAAAATGAAACGATTTTTTAAACGATCAATATTTTCAATCTTATTACTTTCACTATTTGTCAATAGTAGTTGCCAAAAGTGGTCAAATAAGGATACATATGACCTGGTTATTTATGGTGGAACTTCAGCAGGGATAGCTGCAGCAATTCAAGCCAAAAGAATGGGTAAGTCTGTGGTGTTAATTGAGCAGACTTCCAGAATAGGTGGTTTGACTACAGGAGGCCTGGGGCAAACTGATATTGGTAACAAAGAAGCCATTGGAGGTATTTCTCGTGAATTTTATGAGGGAATAAAGAAATATTATAACGATCCAAAAAACTGGAAATGGCAAAGCCCAGAAGAATATATAGATGGCGGGCAAACAAAAACGGAAGCCGGAGAAGCCTCAATGTGGACATTCGAGCCTTCTGCTGCATTAAGTGTTTTTCAGGAATTAATAAACAAAAATGAGATCGATCTTGATTTGAATCAAAAACTCGATCGAAAGTCAGGTGTAGTAAATAAGAATGGTAAAATCTCCTCTATTAAGATGTTGTCGGGCAAGGTGTATCAGGGCAAAATGTTTATTGATGCCACCTATGAAGGAGACCTGATGGCAGATGCTGGAATTAGCTATGCTATAGGAAGAGAATCAAATCAAAAGTACCAGGAAACGCTGAATGGTGTAAACACCACATTGAAGGATACTACAATGACCGGATACGGTTCCTGGAATGGTACCAATCACAATTTTGTAGATGGGGTGGATCCTTATATTGTAAAAGGGGACCCGGCAAGCGGATTACTTCCCACTATTAATCCAAACGGACCTGGTAAAGACGGAGATGGGGATTTAAATGAACAGGCCTATTGTTTTAGAATGTGCCTTACGGATCATCCGGACAACAGAATACCTTTTACAAAGCCGGTAAATTATAATGAAACTGATTATGAGTTGCTCTTCAGAAATTATGAAGCGGGAGAGGAAGGTTTTCCTTGGATCAATTCCAGCATGCCCAATCGTAAAACAGACACCAACAACCGAACAGGCTTTTCTACCGACTTTATCGGACAGAACTATAATTATCCAGAGGCTAGCTATGAGGAAAGGGAAAGAATAGTGGAAGCACACAGGCAATATCAAATCGGCTTAATGTGGACATTAGCATACCATACAAGAATACCGGAACATATCAGAAATGAAGTGTCAAAGTGGGGGATGAGCAAGGATGAATTTGAAAGAAATGACGGCTGGCAGAAACAATTGTACATACGGGAAGCCAGGCGAATGATTGGAGAATATGTGATGACTCAGTACAATTGCGAAGGACTCGAAAAAGTGACTGATGTGGTTGGTCTAGCTGCCTACGGTATGGATTCGCACAATACCCAAAGATATGTCAATGCTGAAGGTTTTGTAAAGAACGAAGGGAATATTGAGGCCAAAGTCAAGGAGCCGTATCCAATAAGTTATAGATCCATAATTCCGAAAAAAGAAGAGTGTACCAACCTGCTTGTGCCTATTTGCGTAAGTGCGAGTCATATTGCTTTTGGGTCCATTCGAATGGAACCTGTTTTTATGGTTTTAGGGCAATCTGCGGCTATGGCTGCTTGTCTGTCTATAGATGAACAAGTTGGGGTTCAGCAATTGGATTATAGTTTGCTCAAAGAACAATTGGTAGAAGGACAACAGCGCTTATCATGGCAAGCAATAAAATAGTTGAAGAATTGAAAAAACTAAAAGTGAGAGTGGCGAGATTCTTCAGTTTTCCAGTAACAGTAAGTAAATGCGTTGAAATAATGACCGGGCTTTTGTTGTGAGCTGGTATTAAGGGATGTTGGCAATAATTAAAATTGAGACCTAGTACATGTCTTTTTGACCTTCAATACAATTTGAGTAAATTCTAGCGACATTATAAATAATGCCTTGGTTCTCCTTTAGTTTTTGTGCAAATTCCTTTTTTGAATGCATTGAAAAATTGAATACTCTTTATAAATATAAAATGTATTCAAAAAATCACAAAAAAAAATTAAATTTTTTCCGAAGAAATTTTATTTGTTCACCGGTTTTTCCAGTCCCGGAGCACCAATTTTTAAGGATGACTTACAAAATCCCGGATGTTTCGGATTTGATGAACCCTGATGTTGAGGCATTGTGGACTTCTAATGTAGCAATGTCGACTGATCTTGTAAACTGGACAAAATACCTTTATAATCCAATTGTGAAAGGAGATCATTCGAGTCCCGTATTGGTCTTTGATGGAAAGGAATACAAACTTTACACCATGCACGACAAAGTGTGGCGTTATGACGCTATTAAGTAGGGCAAACTGAAAAATGTATTTGATTTAACATCTATTCAATTAATATTTTTCCTCTTTTGAGGGAGGATTATCTATAGTAAAGTATCTGATGAATTATTATTCAATTGTTTTTAGGGCACTAAATGATTTGCTTAAAAAGTGAAATATCCTTAAAATCTATAGTTTTAAAAAGATTTAAAAATCTAAACAGGGGAAACAAGGATAAAATTTATCCTAATAAATGTGAAAGAATTACCTTTCGAAAATGGAAAATTAATATAGTAAAATAAGGATAAATTTTTATAAATAACTAAATAATCAATAATACAATAGCAATTCGTTTAATTTTTAGTATTCTTTCTGATATTAGATTAATTGAAAACCCAATGATTTTTAATATATTGCAACCATTCTTTTTCTATACAAAACGAATCTATATTAAATTGATTCATTTAAATAATAATATATATGACTAGTAAAAAATCAACAGTTGAGCGCAGGTTATTAATTATTAAAAAACTTGATCTTCATGGAAAAGTGGATGTACGGGAATTGAGTAAATTGTTTGGTGTAAGTGAAGTTACTATTAGAAATGATTTAGCTCAGTTGGAGAAAAAAAATATTTTAATCAGGGCAAGAGGTGGAGCGATAAAAATTGATCCGGTTGGAATTGATTATCATATTTCAGAAAAAGATAAAATTAATATTAAAGCGAAGCAATTAATTGGTTCAGAAGCAGTTAAATTTGTAAATGAAGGGGACACCATCATGATTGATTCTGGCACTACCGTTATAGAACTTGTTAGAAACCTGGATAAAAAAATTGGTTTAACGGTAATAACTAATGCTTTAAATATTGCAAATCAACTTTATAATAACGAGAATATACAAGTAATAATTCCTGGTGGAGTTATTAGGAATAAATCATTTTCACTGATTGGTACAGCTGCTGAAAAAAGTTTAAAAAATTATTATTGCGATAAATTATTTTTAGGTGTAGATGGGTTGAATATTGATTACGGTTTGTCAACCCCAAATATTGAGGAGGCTCACTTTAATAGTACTATGATTGAAATGTCTAATCAGGTTATTGTTCTTGCGGATTCGAGTAAGATTGGCAAAAGAAGTCTTGCTTTTATTTGCCCTTTATCAAAAATTGATGTTTTAATAACTGACAGTGGAATTAGTAACGAACAAAAAACATCACTTGAAAGCGTTGGTATCAAAATGGTAATCGTATAAAAATGATCATAAGATTTTGATAATTTATTAACAGTTCTCATTTGTATATTCAATATTTTATTAAGGATTTGTATTGGTGAAATATCCTATTAATTTAATATACATTATATACACCAAAAAACATATCAAAACAAACCCTATTATCGCCAGTATATTTTGAAATGGAGTGTTTTTGTATTTTCCCATTACATCTTTTCGATTAGCTATGAGTAATAAACCAATAGCTATTAAAGGCACAGCTAAAATGGAAGAAGCTTGTGCTAAAATTAAAGAATAAACAGAGCTTCCAATATCACTGGATACATATACTGCAATAGACATTCCGGCAATTAGTATTATGATTGTAAATGTTTTTGGTATCTTTTCATCCATAGATTTCCCCATTCCTAATCCATCTGACAAAAGACCTCCGCCAATTACTGCGTTAACAATTAGAGAGGAGAAAGCTGCAGAGATAAAACCAAAAGCAAATATATACTTTGCATAGCTTCCTAATAACATTTCTAATTGCTTAGCCATATCAGCCGCAGAATTAACAGTGATACCTAATGGCTTTAACGTTGCAGCGGCTGTTGCGATAATCAATACAGACATAATTGCTAATAAAAACACTCCAAAATTAGAATCTCTAATTCCCTTTTCTTTATCTTCTAATTTCCATCCTTTACTTTGAATAAGATAAGATTGATATAAAGCACCATTAAGAACGAAAGTAGTTCCGACAATTGCTGCTAACTGGCTAAAATTATCAATTGGGAAAGTGCTCGGCACAAAGCCTGCTGCCATCGATATCAAATCAGGTTTGATAAAAATAAGGTTTATGATAAAAGTCAAGATCATGATCATAACCATAAACATCATTAGTTTTTCCAAGGTTTTGTAAAGGTTTTTAGTATAAAATATTAAAATTATTGCTAATGGTGTAAATAAAAACGGCCAAAGTTTTGCATTTATCCCTGTTAAAGCTTCCATCCCCATACCAACCCCCAGATTGTTACCAAACTGAAAACTTAAAGCTGCTAAAAAAGAACTTATTCCAATAATTACAGAAAACCATCTCCCGTATTTTTTAGCAATTACACCCAATATTGATTGACTTTGTAAAACACCAAAACGTGTACTAATATTCATATACACAGCCATAGAAATAGCGGCAATTAAAATTACCCAAAAAAAGTCATACCCCAGAGTTGCCCCAATTTTAGTTGAAGTCGTAATGCTACCAGCTCCTAAAACTACTGCAGCCATTATAAATCCAGGCCCCACATTTGTGTAAAGAGTTTTTAATTTTTGTCTTATTTCTTTTAATTTTTTTTTGAAATTTATTTTTATTACATAAATGTCAATAAAATATCTCCAAACAAATATCTAATAAATATTTCATTTAGTTGTTATAGTCTTGTTTAAATTACTTTTACTTATTTTTTGAATGAAATAGACTTATGTTAAGTTATTTGTATGTAAATAAAATTTAAAACCTTTAATGACGCATAAGGAAAATATTGAAAATGGATATTTTCGAAACATCTTAAAAAAGTGTAAATTTATTTGATGAATAATCATAAGATAAATCGGCATAATAAATCACCATGGTTCTATTAAATTGTAGTTCAGTTGAAGTACAGGAAAAAGGTAATAAACAAAGAAGATGTAGAAGCGCTCAAAGAAATCTACTTTAGGATTTCAGATTACCCTAAATTATTCAGCATCAATAATATTTGAGATGTTGAAAAGTAT
>DAOUPU010000178.1 GCA_030625995.1 Flavobacteriaceae bacterium | reverse complement strand
GCCTTTTCTCAAGTGGCTTTAAAGGGAGTAGAACTTGGAGGATATAGCCCGGATAGTGAAAAAAATACAACAGTTGGCGGATTGGCAGGCACATTGGTGTTTGACAAAATGAAAAATGATAAGATATGGAAAATAACATTTTCATCAACAAAGTCCTATCGTTCTGATGAAAACAAATTTGACCAAATAGGCTTTTATAACGATGTTAGAGAACTAATTCAAGGAATAGAAGATAATTATTTGATATCCTTTGATATGGATAATGTTCGCAATGAGGAGATCATAGAAATCCGTTCCACACTTTTTACAACTACAAAAAATGGTGTTGAATATGTGATATCTACACATATGGAAAGAAAAAATAGTAAAGAGTGGATATCTTTTAGTTTAAGAAGTATTCGATTGGATCAGATCAACAGGAATGCAAATCCCAATAAGCACGACTATTAATTGCGATTAAATTCTTTATTTTTTTTTTGATAGATCCCACTTTGCAATTCTATTCTTCCTCCTTCCAGTCCTTTTAAAAAATTGGTCAATTTTTCTTTTCTGCATTAAATTGGATTTGTGGAAAGTATTTTAGAAGGTGATGCAGTGAAATTATAATTAAAAAGCATCAAGATACTTGAACATCTTTTTATCAATAAATACTATTTTTAAGGTCTAATACAATCTATAACAATATGAAAAGGATTCTGTTAAATCGGTTTTTATTCACTTTTTTTTATGTTCTAATATTGGGTAGTGGTTTTGCTCAAAATAAGCCTCAAATAGAAGAATATCCTTATCCCGGATATAAGGATCTAGCTGCTAAGGCCGCTTGGTTACAAGAAGATCTTCATCAAAACAACATGCAATATGGTATTGTGATGCCACGGGTATTACTTCCCCCTGAGGGAAATGCGGATCTGTCGTCTGCACATCAGGAAGATGGAGGAAATAGAACGGGGCCTTACCTGGCGACATTAAGTTTTCAGTATGCCGTTACAGGCGATAAACAAGTAAAGCAGTGGGCCGATGAATCCTTCGAAGCAATTGAAATATTGGAAAAAGTAACCGGTGTAGAAGGAAGTATTGCACGAAGCTTTAATAAATCGGACGTAAAACAACGCCACGAAGATTGGTTCTTCTTTCCAATGGAATGGCATCAGTCAACAAGCATGCCCGGCTATAGATGGATTGGAGACCCAAGTTCCGATACCTATGCAAATCTTATGTACGGGCTTGCAATGTATTACGATCTGGTTGCAGATGATAACTACAAAGAACGGGTACAGGAATGGGTGTCTAAAGTTACGGATCGGATTATCGAAAATGATATGCGTCTTGTGGATGTTGACGGCAAAATGACACTTTGGGGCAATTACAGTCCTTCACTCGATCGTGAGAAATTAAATTCGCTCTTACCACTCTTTCAATTAAAAGTTACCTACCATATTACTGGGAATGAAAAATATCAAAATAAATATCTCGAACTGATCAATGACCATGGATATGCCGACGAATCAATTATGGCAGCATCGTTTAAGCCTCCTTATGTACCATGGGATACCTATCACTTTATGAAAGGTGTTTATATGTTATTGCGTTATGAAACGGATCAGAGCTTGCGCGATAAATATCTGGCGGCATTGGAACGTTTCTGGTTGAAAGAATTCCCGTGTAAAAATATACCACTTCAGATAACCTATAATTATTATGTACCTGATCAGGGTGGATTTGATGAGGAATCGATAGCTCAGTTGGTGAACTATAAAGGAGCAAACAGAAGGGTTAATGATCAGTATCTTAGAAAAGGAAATGGTACGGAGCGTATACAGGGCACCTGGATAGAGCCTTCACATTTCTATCTATTGAGTTACTGGAAGGCCAGATATCACGAACTTCTTACTGCAGATGGAAAAATTGGGAATGGCAATCCACCTGAGTGGGCTATACTGAAACCGGATAAATTTGAAGGTATGGTCTATGTTCCGGCCGGTGAGTTTATAATGGGTAGCAAAGTGGGAGATAAAGATGAAACCCCACAACGCAAAGTTTATGTGGAAGCATTTTATATAGACCGATTTGAAGTGACTAATAGTCAATATGCCAAATTCAAGAAAGGGTATAGGTATGATGCCGAAAAAGTGGATGAAACAGTTCATAAGGAGGAATGGATGGCTGATGATAAGCCGGTCGTAAACATTAGTTGGGAAGAGGCAGTGGCCTATTGTGAATGGGCAGGAAAACGCCTTCCCACAGAAGCGGAATGGGAAAAAGCGGCACGTGGTACGGATGCCCGAAAATATCCCTGGGGGGAACTCCATGATATGAGTTTTGCAGAACCCGACGGAATTGCAAAAACAGCAGCATGGCGAGCTGGAAAAAGCCCATATGGGGCTTATTGGATGGCAGGTGGGGCCTGGGAATGGACAGCGGATTGGTATAAGCCATATGAAGGAAATAATAATGATAGTCCTGCTTTCGGTGAAAAATATAAAGTGATCAGAGGGGCTTCTCGTTTTGCGGATCCGAGTATGCAGCGCTGTGCACATCGCTATTATCTTGCCCCTGACATGAAACAAAGCGGATATCCTGTTGGTTTTAGAGGTGTTATTTCGGCAGATGGAATAGATAAAAAATGATAAATTAGCTTAAAAATGAAAAAATGTTTCTCATAGATGACCCCTTTGTTTCAGACTTTTTAATAAATACAATAAGAGATGGTAATTACAAAATTGTTGCCACTAAAGAAGCGAAGGAATTGATCTTAGATGAATCATTAAATTGGATCTCTGAAAAAAAAGCAATTGATCTCCTAGTTAAAGATCCTGATACACCCATTTATACGAATTCAGAAAACTCAATAGCATGGATCATTAAAAACTTGGAAAGTTCCAAACTCCCTGCTCAGATTCAGTTATTTAAGGATAAATTTAAATTTAGAGAATTAATTAAAGATTCATTTCCTGATTTCTTTTACGAAACTGTAAAATTAGAAGATATTCAAGAACTAAATGTAGACAGAATTAATTTCCCATTTGTAATTAAACCATCAATAGGCTTCTTTAGTTTAGGGGTTCATATTGTTCATAATTTGACAGAATGGATTGCCGCAAAAAAAGAGTTGAATTATAAGAATTTACAAAGTATATTTCCCAAAGAAGTAATCGATACATCAAAATTTATAATCGAAGAATATATAAAAGGAGAAGAATATGCCGTTGATTGTTATTTTAACAGGGAAGGAGAGCCGGTAATATTAAATATACTGCATCATAAATTTTCATCAGGTACTGATGTAAGTGATAGAGTTTATTCTACTTCAGAGAAAATAATTCGTAAGTATAAGAACGCTATTGAGGAATTTTTAATTCCTATAGGTAACAAAGCAGGGTTAAAGAACTTTCCTATTCATGTGGAGTTAAGAATTGATGCAAAAGGGTTGATCCGACCAATTGAAGTCAATGCTTTACGATTTGGAGGTTGGTGTACTACAGGTGATCTGTCCTGGTATGCGTTTGGGTTCAATTCTTATGAATATTATATCAATAATAAAAAACCAAACTGGGAACAGATCTTCAAGAACAGAACCAACAAAATCTATAGCATAATTGTATTAAATAATAATACTGGTTTTGCAGCGTCGGAAATTACACATTTTGACTACGATATGTTGGTGCAGGATTTTGAGAATGTTTTGATCATGAGAAAGTTAGATATAAAAAAACATCCTGTATTTGGCTTTATATTCACCGAAACGAGCCTGGATAATGAAGAAGAATTAGGAAAGATCCTTATTTCAAATTTGAGAAAATATATTAGTACATAATAGTAGTAATAAAGGTGTATTTGCAATTCTATTCAATAAGGAAGTTTTAAGTATGAGAGTTGACGGGATTAGAGTTAATTAACTTTTGTTATTTGAATATTAATAATTCATCTTCTGTAAAAAAGTTTCCGTTCGCAGGTTTGAACTCTCTCAGTTCTTTTATTCTTTCCGTATTTATTTTTTCTCCATTTTTTACAAATGCATTTTGAATATAACTAATGATGTTGGCAATATCTCTATCATCATATTCATTATTATTGGCAAGTCCGGGCATTACTCCATTTAATTCGTACAATTTACCATTTACATGAACAGGGCCTTGAAGTCCGTGTAATATGATCAATGCCAGCTTTTCACTTGACCCTTCAATAAATTCTGAACTATTAAGAGGTGGCGCAACGCCTGCAATTCCTTCCCCATCGAAACCATGGCAGGTAGCACACAAATTTCTATATATTTGATATCCGGCAGTTCTGGAATCTGTTGTGACAGAGGTGTCTACAAAAATAGAATTTTTCCTGTTATTTTGTCTGTTTTCTATAGTCTCAGCTATAAGGTCTTTAATTATTTTGTTGGTGTTTGTATTCAGATCATGTTGCAGCAAATATTGATTAAATTGTTCTTCCGCATTTTGCAATCCACTAATAATTGCTTCTTGATAGATCTTGTTATTCTCATACCTTTTAGAGATTTGATATATCAAAGGCATAAATATATCCTCTGAATATTTCACCCAGGAACCAAGAGACAGGCAGGTATAAAGATCTATTGTGGCATCTTCTTTAAGCAATAAATTAGCGATCAAATTCGACATAGGTTCAGCATTCGTTTCAGCTGTGAAATCCTCCAATAATATCAAGGTATGAGCGATGATCATGGTATCAGTGGCTAATCCAATTTTTTCAAGTAATTCAAAAGATAAAGCGTCTAGACCCTCTAAAGCATATAAAGCGTGTAATTGTGCCAATGGTTCCTGATTATCCAGCAACAGATCCTTTAATAATGGTATCACGGCTTTATTTTGTTTATACACTAAAATTTGTTGGGCTTTATCTCGTAGCCAGGGATTTGAACTTTTTAGTTGAGATACCAACTCTACATCACTAAGAAGGTCAAGATCAGGATAATCGCTTAAATTTTTGTTTTTATTCTTTACTCTCAATATTCTGCCCATACCAATAATAGTATCCAATTTTTTATCTGCCAAATGTTTATGAAGATAGGGTGATAAATAGGCTTTGTCCTGAATGATGCCCCGGTGCATATCTACAATATACATAGCACCATCCGGACCGTTAAATAAATTAACAGGGCGAAACCCTTCATCTGTCGATGCGATAAATTCTTTATCGTCATAGGCCTGTATTGCTGTTATTTTATCACTTTCAAAAGTTAAAATATTACGTTTTACAATATTGGCTTCGGGGGCACAA
>DAOUPU010000181.1 GCA_030625995.1 Flavobacteriaceae bacterium | reverse complement strand
ATAATTTTCCTTTTAAATTCCCTTGCCATATATCTCGAAAGGCATTCAATAAATTGGCTGTTCCCAAAACATTAGTTTCTATGAAATCATTGGGATGCGTAATCGAACGATCTACATGACTTTCTGCTGCTAAATGAATAATGGCATCAAACCAGTGTTCTTTAAATAAGGAATTAATAAAACCGATTTCTTTAATATCTCCCTTTATAAAAGTGTAATTAGAGGCATTTTCAACATCAGAAATGTTTTCTAAATTCCCGGCATAGGTCAAAGCATCCAGATTATATATTTCATAATCTGGATATTTATTTACAAATAATCTAACCACATGAGAACCAATAAAACCGGCTCCACCTGTTACTAATACTTTTTTATTCATTGTTCGTTATTGTTTCAATTGCCATTTCCAGGCAGAGTTTAAGGCGTCTTCCAGACTTAATTTGGTTTTCCACCCCAGCTCCTTATTTGCCAAGGATGTATCTGCGTATGCAGATACTATATCGCCTTCTCTTCTTCCAACAATTTTGTAATTCAATGCGACATTGGTTACCTTTTTAAACGCATTGACCACATCCAGAACAGAACTCCCTTTTCCCGTACCGATATTGAAAAACTCCATTTTTTCTTTATTCTTTTTGCCTAAGAGTCTTTTTAAAGCAGAAATATGAGCTTTTGCCAGATCGACCACATGAATATAATCGCGTATTGCAGTTCCATCTGGTGTTGGATAATCATCTCCAAAGATGGAGAGTTCTTTTCGTATTCCAGCTGCTGTTTGGGTTACAAAAGGAATTAAATTTTGCGGAACACCAATTGGCAGCTCACCAATTTTTATGCTGTCATGACCACCAATAGGGTTGAAATATCTTAAGGCAATTGCACTTAGGTCATTGACCCTTGTTGTGTCTTTTATTATTTCCTCTCCTATCTGTTTGGTGTTTCCATAGGGAGATTCAGCTGGTTTTATGGATGCTTTTTCAGTAATTGGCAATTCATCGGCCTGACCATAGACAGTACATGACGAACTGAATATTAAATTGCCCACCCTGTTTGCCGTCATTTGTTGCAATAGGTAAATTAGGGTTGTAATGTTATTTTCATAATATTTTAAAGGCTCTTGTACACTTTCACCAACAGCTTTAGATGCTGCGAAATGTATAACGCCTTCAATATCATGGTCTTCAAAAAAACCAGTTACTAAACTTTTGCTTTTTAGATCAAGTTGTACAAATGCAGGTTTAACCCCTGTTATTGAGGTAATTCCATCCAAAACTTCAATTCTTGAATTAGACAGATCATCAATAATGACCACTTCAAAGCCTTCATTTTGTAATTCCACTACTGTATGAGAACCGATAAACCCCAATCCACCGGTAACTAAAATTTTGCCTTTTTTATTATTCATTTATCGGTTATTTAACAAAATCTAAGATCGTACTGATTATTACATCCTGTTGTTCTTCACTGAATTCGGTATGCATTGGTAAGGAAATAACCGTTTCAACTAATTGGTTGGTATTCGTAAAATCATCTTCCTTATATCTGGAATCCTGATACGCTTTTTGATTATGCAAGGCCACCGGATAGTATATAGCATTTGGAATGCCATTTTTATTTAGATGCTCGTGTAAACTGTTTCTATCAACATCAATTATACGCAGCGTGTACTGATGAAAAACATGTGTGGTAAAATCGCTCGTTATAGGTGTTATTATTTTAGTAGATTTTACAAATGCAGTATTATAATAATCGGCTGCTTTTTTTCGTGCTTCACAATAACTGTCCAGATAAGGTAATTTTATTCTTAAAATGGCAGCTTGGATGCTGTCTAATCTGGAATTCACCCCAATAACCTCATGGTAATACCGCTTATACATACCATGATTTACCATTCCTCGAATAGTATGTGCCAGGTCGTCGTCATCCGTAAAAATAGCGCCGCCATCACCATAACAACCTAAATTTTTAGATGGAAAAAATGAAGTAGTTCCAATGTTACCAATTGTTCCCGCTTTTTTTGTGGTCCCATCTTTAAAAGTATAATCTGCCCCAATGGCTTGAGCTGTATCTTCAATAACATATAAATTATATTCTTTGGCAACCTCTAAAATAGCTTCCATATTGGCACATTGTCCGAATAAGTGCACGGGTACTATTGCCTTTGTTTTAGGAGTAATTGCTTTTTTCAGGGCATCAATATCCAAGTTAAAAGTATCCATCTCAACGTCTACCAGCACTGGGATCAATTTTAGAAGTGCAATAACCTCAACTGTTGCAGCAAAAGTGAAATCAGCAGTAATTACCTCATCTCCTTGTTCAAGACCTAAGCCCATCATAGCTATTTGTAAAGCATCTGTTCCATTCGCACAAGGAATTACATTTTTAACCTGTAGATATTCTTCCAGTTCGGTTTGAAAACTCTTAACCTCCGGGCCATTGATAAAAGCAGCAGAACGAATAACCTCAATGACAGCCTTGTCAACGTTTTCTTGAATTTTATTATATTGACTTTGCAAGTCAACCATTTGTAATTTTTTCATTGGTTTGTCTAATAATTATGCTAACAAAAATACAAATAATTTACTCCCTGTAAACCTAAATTTATATTTTAGCAAGTCGAATGAATTTTCTTTATAACATAGCAGTTACCCTAACGTGGTATTTATTAAAAATCGTTGCAATTTTTAACAAAAAAATACATTCTTTTGTGGATGGTAGAAGTAGAGCAATTGACAAAATTTCTGAAAAAATTGCAATAAATGATCAGGTAATATGGCTTCATTGTGCCTCATTGGGTGAATTTGAACAAGGTCGGCCCCTCATTGAAAATATCAAATCCAGTTACCCAAATTATAAAATTGTCTTAACTTTTTTTTCACCTTCGGGATATGAAGTTCAAAAAAATTATTCTTTGGCCGATGTAATTACCTATTTACCCATTGACACTGTTAACAATGCGAGGATATTTTTAAATGTAGTACACCCCAAAATAGCGATTTTTATAAAATATGAGTTTTGGCCTAATATACTTAAGGAGTTAAAAAACCGGAATGTAACGACTATATTGGTTTCAGGAATTTTTAGGAGCAATCAAATCTTTTTTAAAGATTACGGTTCCTGGATGAGAAGATCATTAAAAGCTTTTTCGCATTTTTTTGTCCAAAATGAAAACTCAATGAAACTGTTGCATAGCATCGGGTATTCTAATACCTCTGTAAGTGGAGATACTCGATTTGACAGAGTTCATGAAATTACGCATCAAGACAATCATTTGGACTTTATAGAACATTTTGTGCAGAATAAATATATTTTAGTAGCAGGTAGTACCTGGCCGAAGGACGAAGAGTTATTGGTAAATTATATTAATAATTTTGCCGGTGATGATGAGAAATTTATAATTGCACCGCACAATATTACTGAGAAGGGAATTGAAAATTTACAAAGATCTATAATAAAGAAAACGATTTTATTTTCGGATAAAAAGAATAAAAATGATGCTCAGGTCTTTATAGTGAATACAATAGGAATTTTAACCAAAATTTATAGTTATGCTAACGTGGCCTATGTTGGAGGTGGTTTTGGTGTTGGTATCCACAATATTCTCGAGCCTGCGGCATATGGTGTTCCAATAATTATTGGTCCGAACTTTAAAAAATTTAAAGAAGCGATTGATTTGGTGAACCTAAAAGCATGTTTTGCAATTAAAGACCAAGAGGAACTCAACCAATACCTTATTCAATTACATAGTGATGAAAAATTTAGGGAAGAGAAGATCCTTTTAACTAAGAATTATATATCAAAAAATACTGGGGCCACAGAAATTATATTATCGTATATTTCAAAAAAAATATAGGAATTGACTAACTTGTATCGCTAAATAAAAAATCAAGAAATGATAAGAGAAAAATTAGACGATTTTTACGGTATTGTATTTGAAGAAGAGTTGATTGAGGAAATTGCGAAAGTTGGCGTCTATAAGAAAATAGAAGAGAACGAATTACTTATAGACATAGGGGATAAATTAGAGCAGATTCCCTTAATGCTGACTGGAGCAATCAAAATAAGCCGAGAGATTGACAATGGAGATGAATTGGTTTTATATTTTTTAGAGCGAGGGGATACTTGTACTGTTTCTTTTGCAAGCTGTTTAAAGAGCTCAGAGAGTAAAATTAGAGGTATTGCAGAAAAGCCTTCAGAAATAATTTATATTCCTGTCCAGAAAATGGAAGAATGGATGGTTAGATATAAATCTTGGCGTGATTTTGTAATTGAAAGCTATAATATAAGACTAAATGAAATGTTAGAGGCAATTGATACTTTGGCTTTTATGAAAATGGATGAGCGGATTTACAAATACCTCACCGACAAAGTTAAAATTATGCGAGATCCAAACCTGAATACTACACATCAGGAAATTGCAATAGATATGAATACCTCTAGAGTTGTTGTTTCACGACTTTTGAAACAATTGGAAAATGAAGGAAAGATAAAATTATATAGAAATAAAATTGAAGTACTCGAATTTTAATCCTCTTTAGCGTTCCGCTTCAGTGAACAAGAAGATGTCGTTTAACATGCCTGCTTATCTGCTACCATTAGGCTGATTTACAGATTTTTTGGCTCCATACTTTTTTACAATATCAAGCTTTAGCTGTTCTTGTGCTGTTTCAACTATCTTTTGCCATAGATCTGCTCGCAGTTGCTCTCTTTTAAGATTATCTTCCAACTGTTTGATTCGATCTTCAAGAACCTTTTCTTTTTTAGTTTTTGACATTGCTATTGGGTTTTTCAGAGGATTACCACCAGCACGATAATTATCGTTACCACTAAACTTCCTCATCCAATACAATATAGCACAATTGCTCTTTATTCCATAAACCTTACGTGCCTGTTCTTTAGTGAATTTTCCAGATAATACTTCTTGGACAACCTCCCATTTAAATTCTTCTGAATAATAACTTGACTTACTTCTCATTTTATCCTGTTTTTAGTTGACTTTTTACTTTAAAAAGAGTCAACCTATTTCAGGACGATACACTGAGTGCAACCTGTCCGCAGATCCCTTTTCCAAACGGAATAAAAGTGTGTTCCGTGGGCTTACCTGAAAAT
>DAOUPU010000198.1 GCA_030625995.1 Flavobacteriaceae bacterium | reverse complement strand
AAATCTCAATTCGTCCGAGGCTACTCATTTCAATATCTTCGATAGTTGATTCTCCGGAACCGTTGGTGAGAGGAATATCCTGATAATATGCCCTAATTTTACTTGTACCGAATAAATTCCTAGAACCAATACATCTGATCGTAATACGGTTGGTGTTTAGAGTTCCATTTTGCATAAAAACACCGGATACCGAATTAAGTATTGGTGCATAGTTAATTAAGTTATTACTAATAATTTCCTTTTTTGAAATAACAGCTACCGCTGTGGACATTTTTTTCAGGTCACTTTTAAAATTACTGGTTGTAATTTGAATTTCCTCTAAATTTTCAGGTTTTGCTTGAAGCGTAATAACTAAAAAAGAGCCTTTTGTTATAGAAATGGTTCTTGAGCTAAAACCGTTTTTGCTGAAAGTATAAGTGTCTGATTTTGGAATTTTAAATGTTCCATTTATATCACTTGAAGTAGAGAATGTGGAATGTAAATTTATAATTTGAACATTCTCTATTTCTATTGCATTTTCAGCATCAATAATTTTACCTGTTATGTTTTGAGCATAAAAAGGAATGGTTGCTATAAAAAGAAATATAAAAAGAAGGAATTTTCGCATAGTTTAATTTTCCTGTTTGCTAAAATCGTAAACAATGCCATTAATTATTGCATAACTCAATTCTTCATTTTTTGTTAATAAAAAGGTAGGTCGACTTCCTAACTGTAAAGGTGACTTAGGAATTGTGTTGTCTCTGGTGATAACAATGTCTTTAACAGCAATAAATTTAATGGGATATTTTGTAAAAATTAGATCTTCAGGAATTGAATCCAAGGCCAATGTTGTATATCCATCCCGCAAAAGATTATCGAAATTTAATTTTTCAATTTCATCCACATTTGATAATATTTTGGGATAGGTCTTGCCAATTTTGAAAATCAGATTTTCTGCATCAATATTTTTATATCCATAATAAGTGGAGAGATCTCCAATTTCTCGGAGGAAGCCAATTTGATAGGAACTGTTATTTTCTTTACTTTCAATATTTGTAGTATTGATTCCCAGATCAATTGTGTAGTTTTTTCCAAGGTATTGGATGGTAACATTGGTCAATTTCAGATCAAACAGTTTTCGATCATTTTTGGGGATTTCAGAGTATTTTTTTATTGGGATATTTTCGTAGTTATTTGTTGAAATAGAATGAATAGCCCCTAGTATGGATACAAAATTCAGTTTTCGAATAAATTGTTTTTCGGGATCATCCTTGTATCCCCCCGATTCGATCAATATTGTACTCGTGCCCCATTTTTGAATATTATCACCAAAGGCTCTGGGTTCAAATTCATCGGTATATCTTCCAACCTGTCCCGGAGCATATTTTTGGATGATATCATTCATTTGAACAATGATTTTCATTGCATTTCCACGGGTTTTATTAATATCTTTTTCATAATTATAGGCAGGAGCTAAAAAGGAAATAGTTGCAGGTTTATTTGTTCGTTTTGCATTGTAATAACTACTTTGGTCGTGCAGATTAAAACCAAAATCAGCTTGTAGGCTATCTCTTGCCGCTTTTAATATTTTTGATTCCGGGCTTTGCAGACGCAAAGCATCTCTGTTAATGTCAATTCCAATAGCATTTCTTCTTTTGAAAACTTCGGCACCATCGGGGTTTAACATGGGAATAAAATGTAAGCTTAAGTTATTCAGTATTTCTTTATTTTTTTTTAAATAATTAAAAATATCAAAAATTGCCATGGTTGCAGTCGACTCATCCCCGTGCATTTGAGACCATAACAAAACATTCGTTGCGCCATTTCCGATACTAACCATAGAAATAGATCTGCCCTGAATAGATCTGCCTAAAGCTGTTATACTAAATCCATTCTCTGATCTTAATTCATCTATTAAGGGTTTTATGTCACTATGTTTAAACTTTCTATGTGTAATAGTTGACTCCTTATAATTTTCGTATTCCGTAAATAAGCTTTCACTAATTGATTTTTGTTGAGCTAAACCGAAAAATGGAATGATAAAGAACAGATAATATATATTTTTCATAGAAGTTTTTATTTTTTTTGTGGAATGGATTTCCAATTATTTTCTGAAGTTTTTTTTCGAATTGCATTTATAAAATCGACACCGGGATCCGTTTTTTCAGTTCTGTAACCATCATCTTTCTCCAGCCATAATTCATGCCCTTCAAAATAGGTGTATTCAAAATGACCAATTACATATTCAATATCAGGATATTTCTTTTTTAAATGACGGATTAATTTAATATTGGATTTGAGTTGTTTTTTGGTTAATTGTTTGTCGCCCGTACCCCCAACGTTTTCAATACCTATGGCACAATGATTCAAACCGATTACATGCCTCGCCATAGTGGTTTCAGGTAGCAACTGATAAATAGTTCCGTCTTGATCGATCAAAAACTGGGCGGAAACATTTAATGCACTCGCATTTGCAACATCAGGACGCCATTCGGGAAGCTTTGAAGGATCAAATGCTTCAAATGATTTCTCAAGTGTAGGAATAACTGTCCAATGAACAACTACCATTTTTGGGCTAATAGTTGGATCATTTTGTTGCAGGTTATAATGTTGTTCTAAATATTCAAGAGTTAAATTGCTCCTTTCTTCGTCAAAAGTAATAGGCTTGTCGATTATTTTTAAGGTATTACATGAAGCTAAAGAGAGAAAAATAATTAAAAACAAAAGAAAGGTATTTTTCATTATAAATTTGAAATTTATATGCCTCTCATAAAAGAAACATCATATTTTATTAAAAAAACAAAGGTAAATTTACAAAAAAATGAAAAAATATTATTGTTCCTTAAAGTATTTATAAAAAAGCAAATTCTTAGAAAAACATTAGCTTTACATTAATTGAGTAATTATGGAAAACACAGAGTTGACGAATAGTGTTTTGGTTAAACTTCCAAATCATTTAAGAGCTTTTATTAGAAAACAGCCATACGATGAATATACTGCGCAGAATCAAGCAGTTTGGAGGTATGTAATGCAAAAGAACATTGCTCATCTGACCGGTATTGCACATAAATCTTATCTTGAAGGCATTAAGGAAGCAGGTGTAACCATTGACTCCATACCAAGGATGGAAGGTATGAACAGAATTCTAAAGAATATTGGGTGGGCGGCTGTTTCAGTCGATGGATTTATACCTCCGAATGCCTTTATGGAATTTCAGGCATATAACACTTTGGTTATTGCTGCAGATATCAGGAGTATTGATCATATTGAATATACACCAGCACCCGATATTATTCATGAAGCTGCTGGACATGCTCCTATTATCGCAAACCCTGAATATGCAGAATATCTGCGTCGTTTTGGTGAAATCGGGTCCAAGGCCATAGCTTCAATTAAGGATTATGAGCTATATGAAGCAATCAGGCACTTATCGATTATCAAAGAAAACCCCAATACAGATAAAAAGGAAATTCAATTGGCGGAAGAAGTCATTGCAGATATTTCTTTAAATATGGGGGAAGCCAGCGAAATGGCTAAAATTAGAAATATGCACTGGTGGACAGTAGAATATGGTTTGGTAGGAGAGTTAAATAACCCTAAGATCTATGGTGCAGGATTATTATCGTCTATTGGAGAAAGCAAATGGTGTTTGCGGGCGGATGTTAAAAAATTGATGTACTCGATAGATGCAGCAAGCGTTGACTTTGATATCACCAAACCACAGCCGCAGCTTTTTGTTACCCCAAATTTTGTTCATTTGAGTTTTGTTCTGGAAGAATTTGCAAATAAGATGGCGTTGCGGAGAGGGGGACTTAAGGGAGTAGAAAAGCTGATTAATTCTAAAGACCTAGGAACAATTGAACTAAGTACAGGAATTCAGATATCTGGTAAATTCGTAGAGGTTATGTCTGATGAATATGGGAAGGTTGCATATATTAAAACACTTGGACCAACCGCATTGGCATATAAAAATAAGGAGCTGATCGGACATGATAAAACTTATCACAAAGACGGGTTTGGATCTCCTGTTGGGAAATTAAAAGGCATTAATATAGCAATAGAAAATATGTCTCCTACCGACTTGGAAGTATACGGCATTTACGAGGGTAGATTTACAAAATTGCAATTTGAGGGAGGTATCACAGTTGAAGGGGAAATTATTACTGGTAAGCGTAATTTACAAGGTAAAATAATCTTAATTTCATTTAGAAATTGTACCGTAAAAATAAGAGAGGTAGTATTATTTCATCCTTCCTGGGGTATTTTTGATATGGCCGTAGGAGTTTCAGTCGTTTCCGCCTTTTCCGGTTTGGCTGACCCAAATAGTTATGGTTTACAATTTGAACCACCTAAGGAAAAAACACAAACAATTAATTACACCACCAAAGAGAAGGAGTTGCATAAATTGTATGCTGAAGTGAGAAAGTTAAGGGAAAAAGGAATAATAAATATTGAAAGGCTAATAGTCATATTTAATGATCTCCTAATTAAATTTCCACAAGATTGGTTACTTCCTTTAGAAATTTATGAACTGCTTTTAATCGAAAAAGAGGATATAATGAGTTCTCAGATTTTAACCCATCTAAATAATCTGTCTGAGCAAGAATCAGTCCGGCATTTAATTCAGGATGGGATTAAAATAATAAATTCTAAAAACTAAACTTATATTTGAGAAATTCTTAAGGTGTTGACCATCCCTTTTTCGT
>DAOUPU010000230.1 GCA_030625995.1 Flavobacteriaceae bacterium | reverse complement strand
AGAGTAGGACCATTAGGCTTATTCCAAACTATGGCTGACGCCTTAAAATTGGTCTCGAAAGAATTGACAAGTACAGATAGAATTGATAAGTTGCTTTACAATTTGGCACCTTATTTTGTTATAATAACTTCGTTAACTGCTTTGGCCGTTTTCCCTTTTTCTAAACAATTTCAGGCCTTTGACATTAATATAGGTATGTTTTTTCTGATAGCCGTTTCTTCTATTGGGGTAATTGGTATTTTATTGGGAGGCTGGTCGAGCAATAATAAGTATGCTTTGATAGGAGCTATGAGAAGTGGGGTTCAAACAATAAGTTATGAGTTGTCCGTTGGATTATCCATTTTGACAATGGTGTTATTAACCGGATCACTCCAATTATCAGAAATTATAGAAATACAACGAACAGGAGGCTGGCTTATTTTACAGGGTCATGTTCCGGCTATAATTGCCTTTATGGTCTTTATGATAGCCGGTACAGCAGAAACCAATAGAGCACCATTTGATCTGGTAGAGGCAGAATCTGAATTGGGAGCAGGATTTCATACAGAATATTCAGGGATGAAATTTGCCTATTTCTTTCTGGCAGAGTTTATCAATATGCTCATAATAGCTTCGATTGCAGTTGTTTTATTTTTTGGTGGTTGGTTGTCTCCTTTTGGGATTACCGAAGGGATAACTTGGTTTCCGGAAGTTTTATGGTTTTTAATTAAAGTGTTGATAATTATACTTTTAATGATGTGGTTCAGATGGACCTTTCCGAGATTAAGAGTGGATCAATTGTTGACTCTGGAATGGAAATATTTGCTACCGATTAATTTGGTGAACATTGTTTTTATGGCAATTATTATATGGTTGAATTGGACAATTTAATAAAAGAAGAAAGAAAATAATGAGTTATTTTTCAGAAATATATAACGGAATAAAGACCTTACTCACCGGTATGAGCGTAACGGGTCATTATTTTGTTCGTGCTCGTAAAGGTGCTTTAACACAGCAGTATCCTGATAACCGAGATACCTTAAAAATGTTCGACCGATTTAGAGGGGAAGTAATTATGCCACATGATGAGCTCAATGAACATCGTTGTACAGGTTGTCAAAAATGTGAAATAGCTTGTCCCAATGGAAGTATCGAAATAATTTGGGATAGAGGAATAGATGAACTTACAGGTAAAAAGAAGAAGAAAATAGACAAACATATATATCATTTGGCCATGTGTACCATGTGTGGCTTATGTATAGAAGCATGTCCAACGGATGCTATCGTTTGGGCCCAGAACTATGAGAATTCGGTTTATGACAGGACTGAATTAACGAAGGTTCTAAATCAGCCTGGATCAAAAGTAAAAGCAGGTATAGAAGACTAATAAGATGGAAAGAATCATATTTTACATAATAGCTGTTACAATGGTAATTTTTGCCATAAAAGCAGTGTCGAGCAGAATGATGTTACGAGCGGTAATTTATTTACTTTTTGTATTAATTGGTATAGCCGGTATCTATTTCTTAGTAGATTATGCATTTTTGGCCGCCGTTCAATTAGCGGTCTATGCGGGAGGTGTAATTGTACTAATTATCTTTTCCGTTCTTTTGGTACACCACATAGAATTGAGACTGGAACTTAGTTCGGTAAGTCAAAGAATCTTATCCGGTATTTTGACTTTGGCAGGCATCTCTGTAACCTTGTTCGCAATTCATACTTACGAATTTAATCCGGTAGAAAATTACAATTCCATCGAAGTAAGTCAGATAGGGAACTTATTGTTAAGCTATAAAGACGGAGGATTTATTTTACCTTTTGAAGTGATAAGTGTATTACTGGTGGCCGTAATGATTGGCGCCATAGTGATTGCAAAAGGAAAGAAATTAGGAGAATAACGATCGTAGATCTGAATTAATATCAGTGCGATCTGTGAAATCTGCAAGAACAAAAGAAAAGAAAATAGAGTAAAGAGTAAAGAAAAAAGATATTAATAAACGGTCAAACGAATCAGGGAGGATAAAGAAGAATTTATTACGGATTAACGAATGACTATTGAGGAGATGAATTAATGAAAATGGGATCTGCGAGATCTGCGAGAACAAAAAAAAAGAAATATTACAGCGGTCGTCGGTCTACCGACTTCCAACAAAAATAAAATACAATGATAAACGGAATCACCATTTATGAGATTTTAACCTTAACGACCATTATATTTTTTATTGGTGTATACGGGTTTTTAACTCGTAAAAATTTAATAACGATGTTATTGTCTATTGAGTTAATTTTAAATGCTTCAGCTATAAATTTTGTGGTAATTAACACCTATTTATTTCCGGAAAACTTACAAGGTGTGGTATTCTCAATTTTTGTAATAGCAGTTGCCGCAGCAGAAACTGCTTTAGCCGTTGCTATTATAATTAATTTGTACAAGTTGGTGGCTTCCATTGAAGTGGAAGACACCGAAACAATGAAGTTTTAAATAAGAAATAGTTGGAGAGAGAATAAAATAAAAATTATGGATTTTACATATACAATATACATTCCATTAATTCCATTAGCAGTCTTTTTGCTGTTAGGATTAAATTATGATAAGATCAAACCATCCATATCAGGATGGATTGGTTCTCTTGGTTTATTTACTTCCTTAGTTTTATCTTATTATACGGCATATAAATATTTTTTTGAAATAGGTAAAGTAGATGGTGTTTACCAAACCTTTGTTCACAAATGGAGGTGGATGACCTTTACAGAGACACTTCAAATTGATATGGGCGTATTAATAGACCAAATCTCTGTGATGATGTTGATCGTGGTTTCTACCGTTTCCTTTTTGGTTCATTTATATAGTAGAGGATATATGAAAGGAGATACGGGTTATACCAAATTCTTTGCATTCCTGTCCTTATTTACTTTTTCTATGATGGGATTGGTAATGGCAGCGAATCTATTCCAAATATATATTTTCTGGGAATTGGTGGGCGTTTCTTCATACTTGTTGATCGGATATTATTATACAAAACCTACGGCAGTTCTGGCAGCAAAAAAAGCGTTTATCGTAACAAGATTTGCCGATTTAGGGTTTTTGGTTGGAATATTAATTCTAGGTTATTATACAGGGACGTATGATTTTATGGAATTGACTGATCCTGAGGGTGCCGCTATTACAAATTGGGCATCTACTTCCTTTATGGGATTATCAGTACTTACCTGGGGTTTAATGTTGATTTTTATTGGAGGGGCAGGTAAATCAGCCATGTTCCCTCTACATATTTGGTTACCCGATGCTATGGAAGGCCCAACACCGGTTTCGGCACTGATTCATGCAGCTACTATGGTTGTTGCTGGCGTGTATTTAGTAGCGAGGCTGTTTCCGATGTACTACTTTGTAGAAGATGGTTTTGCATTGAATTTAGTAGCTTGGGTAGGTGCATTTTCAGCTCTTTTTGCCGCAATAATTGCCTTAACACAAAATGATATTAAACGAGTCCTGGCCTTTTCAACCATGTCGCAAATCGGTTATATGATGTTAGCACTGGGTGTGTCAGAATATGAAGGGCATAATGGTTTAGGTTATATGGCTTCTATGTTCCATTTGTTTACACATGCCATGTTCAAGGCCTTGCTTTTCTTG
>DAOUPU010000026.1 GCA_030625995.1 Flavobacteriaceae bacterium | reverse complement strand
GGGGGAAACACAAAGATTAAAGGTGCAATAAATTCCGATAGAGATGAATTTAAACTTTCCATTAAATCCCCGAGAATTGGAGCATTTGAAAATATTGTTGAGAATATTAATTTACAGATCGACAATACGAACCCATTGTTTCATACTATACTGAGTGTGGACCATGTCAATACTAAATATTATGAAGTGGCTGATGTTAATCTGGTTAATGTTAGTCTAAAGGATACCATTTTTGTGAGAACAGATTTTCTGGGAGGAAAGGATTTGGAGGAAAAGTATAATTTAAGTTTTTACTATACGATCAATGAAAATAATCAAAATGTTTTTGGCATTAAAAAGTCAGAAATTACTTTTAAGAATAATACTTGGGAGTTGAACCCTGACAATAACGATCAAAATAAGTTTATATTCAATGATTCATACAAATCATTTGTTATTGACAATGTCAACATGGTTTCAAATAATCAATCCATTGATTTGGCAGGTTTGTTTTATGATGAAGATAATAGAAACATTGATTTAAAATTCAAAAATGTAAATCTTATAGATATCACTCCATCCATAGATAGCGTAGTGGTAGATGGGAAAATAAACGGTACGATATCGTTGAAAAAAATAGAAGGGAAAACACTTCCTTTTGCGGATCTGATCGTTAATTATTTTAGTATTAATGACGATTATTACGGCGATTTAACACTCTTTGCAAATGGTGATGAAACCATTAAAAATTATAATTTTATTGCTACTCTGTTAAACAGTGGACTTCAGAGTTTTTATATGATGGGGCAGGTCGATTTTAACGGTACGGATCCCATAGTAAAGGCAGAGCTTAATTTTGATAAATTTAGACTAAATTCATTTACACCCTTGGGGAAAAATGTATTGACAAATATCAGAGGTTTTGTCTCTGGTACGGCCAATGTTACAGGATTATTGAGCAACCCAAGTATTGATGGAGAACTTTTCTTGAAGGAAGCCGGATTAAAATTGCCATATTTGGGAATAAATTATAATTTTTTAGGAGATGCGAAGGTTAGTTTGTACGAGCAAATATTTGATTTTCAATTGATTGATATTGAGGATGATGTAATGAAAACAACGGGAACAGTTAATGGAACGATCTCGCATAAGGGGTTTAGAAATTGGAGTTTAGATTTAGAGATCTTAACAGATAGGTTACTGATATTAAATACCCAGGAATCGGAAGATGCCCTCTATTATGGAACAGGTTTGATTTCCGGTAGCACTACCTTGAAAGGGCCAACTGATGACTTAGTAATTGATATGCAAGGAAAAACAGAGCCTGGTACAGAATTTATTATTCCATTGAATTATATTAGTACTATAAGCAATCGAAAACTAATTCACTTCGAAGACCCTTCGAAGGTTAATGGCGATGAAGACGAGGAAAAGGAAATTATATTCGAGGAACTAAAAGGGCTGTCTCTGAATTTCAATTTGGAAGTTACGAAAGATGCAGTTGCTCAAGTTGTAATTGATAAGGTTTCAGGAAGTCTTTTAAGAGGAAGTTGCGATGGAGATCTGAGTTTGCAAATTGATACCAATGGTAAATTTGAAATGTATGGGGCAGTTGTGGTGGATAATGGAGAATATCAGTTTAAAAATATTATAAATAAAGATTTTAAAGTAACTCGCGGAGGCACTATAGTTTGGGATGGTAACCCTTTTGATGCTGAACTTAATATTGAAGCAATTAATCTTACTAAGGCAAATCCATCAGTATTATTGGATGAGATAAGCAGCTCTCGAAAGATTGATGTGGAATTGATCACCTTGATTAATGGGTCCCTAACGGATGCTCAATTTACTTTTGATATTAATATTCCAAATGCAAGTTCAATGGTGTCCTCCGAGTTGGATTTTATACTTAAGAATGATGATGATAAATTAGCACAGTTTTTCTCTCTCCTGGCAACGGGTACTTTTATGAGAGTAGACCGTAATAATACCGAATTTAATAGTAGTGCCGCAATAACAGGAACACTTGCCCAAAATGCTTCAAAAATATTGACCGAAGTATTGAAAAGTTCAAATGAGAATATAGAAATTGGAGTAACCTATGACATTGGAGATACAAATGATGTACGGGATGTCATAACGGATAATCAACTAGGTATTTTGGTATCCGGCAGAATTGCGGATCGAGTAATTGTAAGTGGTAAAGTTGGTGTACCTGTAGGTTCTCAAACAAATTCAAATGTTATTGGAGAAGTAGAGGTTGAAGTTCCTTTAAATGAATCCGAAACACTTCGTGCCAAGGTATATAACAGACAGAATGAAATTCAATTTGACGTGATAGATGGGGAAGGCTATACACAGGGGGTTGGGATTTCTTATCAATTTGATTTTGATAATGGAAAGGAATTTTTGGATAAAATAGGATGGAAAACCCCGAAGGAACGTAAAGCAGCCAGAAAAGCAAGAGATAGCCTTAAATTAATAAAGAGTAAATCTGTTGTAGAACAAAAATAATTTTAAGAAACATATAAAAAAATAATCTTGAGTGCAATATTAGTTTTTTCGATAATAGTTATATATTTTGGTTTAATAATGATCATTTCATATTTAACCTCTCGGAATAGAAGTGACGAATCTTTTTTTACTGGCGACAGACAATCCCCGTGGTTCTTAGTATCCTTTGGAATGATTGGTGCGGCATTGTCCGGAGTGACATTTGTTTCTGTACCCGGGATGGTTGGTAATAATAATTTCTACTTTTTTCAATTTATCTTAGGAAACGTTATTGGTTATTTATTTATAACCTTTGTTTTAATACCCTTGTATTACAAATTGAGACTAGTCTCCATTTATAGCTATTTGAATGATAGATTTGGAAACAGAACCTATAAGACCGGGTCTTTGTTCTTCTTAGTTTCACAATCCTTTGGTGCGGCATTAAGATTATTGTTGGCGGCAAAAATTTTACAATTTGCATTTTTTGATAAATTTCAAATGCCGTTCTATCTCACTGTCATTATAATACTTTTGTTGGTTTGGCTCTATACCAATAAATCTGGGATAAAAACAATTGTATGGACTGATGCCATGCAAACATTTTTTTTAATTTTAGCAGCTGTAGTTACCATCTTAGCAATAGTAAACTCTCTTGATTTAACTTTTGCACAATCTGTAAATGAAGTTGTAAACCATAAATATTTTGATGT
Source organism: Flavobacteriaceae bacterium (assembly GCA_030625995.1). GTDB lineage: Bacteria > Bacteroidota > Bacteroidia > Flavobacteriales > Flavobacteriaceae > Lutimonas. Next base: position 16,266 of record DAOUPU010000026.1, on the reverse strand, counting down.
TTTTAATTGGGATAACAAATCGGGAAATAATTTTTATAAACAGTTTATTGCAGGTATATTAATTGCTATAGCCATGATGGGCTTAGACCAAAATATGATGCAGAAAACGCTAACATGTAAAAATCTTTGGGACGCTCAAAAGAACACCCTGACCTTTAGTTTGATATTGGCCCTCACCCAATTTTTATTTTTAGGTTTAGGCATCTTATTATATATCTATGCTGAAAGCAATAATATTTCATTACCAATTGATGAAAACGGTGTTTTTTTAGATACAGATACTTTATTCCCTAATTTAGCAATAAATCATATTGGTCTTATTGTCGGAGTGAGTTTCCTATTAGGTATCATCGCAGCCTCATTTTCTAGTGTCGATTCGGCATTGACCGCTCTTACAACATCCTTTACTTATGACTTCTTGGATATCTCACACAGATCCAGCGAGGATAAAAAAAGAATGAAGAACATGGTTTTATTTGGTTTTTCAGTTGTAGTATTTATCATTGTTATGCTATTTTCAAATAGTAGGGGAGATGTGATTTCCTTGATTTTTAAGGTGGCAGGATATACCTACGGGCCGCTGTTGGGTTTATACTTGTTTGGAATGTTCACTAAAATTATTATTATAGATAAGTGGGTGCCTGTAATTTGTATCTTAGCGCCCTTGTTAACATACCTGTTAAGCGAGTATTTTAGTAATAATTTTAATTTTGATTTTGGATTTATGAATATTGCTGTAAATGCAGCCTTAACTATTTTAGGTTTAATAATTGTAAAAAGAAGGAAATAAAATGTCTAATAAACTTACCACTGAACAATCTTCCTATTATAACAATTTGGAAAAGATGAGTATAAAAGACTTACTCAAAAATATTAATAATGAAGATAAGAAAGTTGCCATTTCCGTTGAAAAGGCATTAGGTCAAATAGAAAAACTAGTGGAACAAGTTGTTGAAAAATTTGAAGTCGGCGGAAGATTATTTTATATAGGAGCAGGAACAAGTGGAAGATTAGGCGTTTTAGATGCCTCAGAATGTCCGCCAACTTTTGGTGTGCCTGATGATTGGGTTATAGGTTTGATCTCTGGTGGAGATATTGCCCTAAGAAAAGCGGTTGAAAATGCAGAAGATGATAAAGCTCAGGCCTGGAAAGATCTACAAGAATATAAAATTGGTAGCGACGATGTTTTGATTGGAATAGCTGCCTCTGGGAGTACTCCCTATGTCATTGGAGGAATAGAAGATGCTAACAATAATGGAATTATCACAGGATGCATAACGTGCAATTTAAATTCGGAATTGGCTCAGGTGGCCAAATATCCCATTGAGGTAGTTTTGGGTTCTGAATTTGTTACGGGTAGTACAAGAATGAAAGCGGGAACGGCACAAAAATTAGTTTTAAACATGATTTCTACTTCGCTAATGATCAAATTGGGTAGAGTTCAAGGCAATCAAATGGTCGATATGCAATTATCAAATGAAAAATTGATCAGACGCGGTACCTTGATGATAGCTAAGGAATTAGGAGTTGACGAGATCGAAGCCAAAGAATTACTTTTAGAGTACAGAAGTGTGAGAAAGGCGATAACTAATTATAATAAATGAAGTTGATAACTTCTTCTTTTTTTCCATTCGAAAAATCACAAATGATTTATTTATGAGAATAATTCCAGCAATCGACATTATTGATGGTAAATGCGTAAGGCTATCCAAAGGAGATTATACAACAAAAAAAATATATAGTGAGAGCCCACTGGAAGTTGCAAAAGAATTTGAAAATCACGGGATCGAACATTTACATCTGGTAGATTTAGATGGCGCCAAAAGCAAACATATTGTAAATCATAAAGTACTGGAACAAATAGCAACGCATACAAGTCTGAAAATTGATTTTGGAGGAGGATTAAAGTCGGATGAGGATTTGCACATAGCTTTTGAAAGCGGTGCTGATCAAATAACAGGAGGAAGTATTGCTGTTAAGGATCCGGTAACTTTTTTGAGATGGATCAATAAGTACGGAACCGAGAAGATTATTCTGGGAGCCGATGCTAATAATGAGAAAATAGCTATTAGTGGTTGGCTGGAAGAGTCAAATGAAGAACTGATTCCGTTTATTCTAAACTATCAAGAGAAAGGGGTTACCTATGTAATTTGCACGGATATTTCTAAAGATGGAATGCTGCAAGGGCCGTCATTCGGATTGTACAAAAAAATATTGGAGAAAATACCAAAAATAAAATTAATAGCTTCGGGAGGAATCTCTTGTTTTGAGGAATTGCCTAAATTAGCCGAATTAGGTTGTGAAGGAACAATAATAGGAAAGGCTATTTATGAGAAGAGAATAAGTTTAAAACAATTAGAAGAATTTATTATTAGCAAATAAAATTACTTCTCCTAAATGAGAAGAATCGTGGATTGGAATGTTGACAAAAAGAATTATACCTTGTTTAGATATTAAAGATGGACGTACCGTAAAGGGCATTAATTTTATAGGCTTACGTGATGCCGGTGATCCCGTTGAACTAGCAGATAGATATTCAAAAGAAGGAGCCGATGAATTGGTTTTTTTAGATATAACTGCTACTAAAGAAAGGAGAAAGACCTTGGTTGAACTGGTTGAAAAAGTTGCAAAAAAAATAAATATTCCTTTCACTGTTGGTGGAGGAATTTCTTCTGTTGAAGATGTGAATATTTTGTTGAGGGCTGGTGCCGATAAAGTTTCGATAAATTCTTCCGCCGTGAGAAACCCGCAGTTGATCAATGATTTGGCAAATAAATTTGGTAGTCAGTGTATTGTTCTTGCTGTGGACGCCAAATTAATAAACGGAGAGTGGAAAGTGTTTTTAGTAGGCGGAAGGGAAGAAACAGAGCGCAAGTTGTTTGAATGGGTGAAAGAAGCTGTTGAAAGAGGAGTTGGAGAAATATTATTTACCTCCATGGATCATGATGGCACGAAAAATGGTTTTGCAAATGAGGCATTACGACAGATTTCCGAAGAAGTGAATGTGCCGGTAATTGCTAGTGGTGGCGCCGGGAAAATGAAACACTTTACCGATACATTTAAGGTTGGTAGAGCAGATGCCGCACTAGCTGCAAGTGTTTTTCATTATAAAGAAATAGAAATAAAAGAGTTGAAAAAAGAACTGAAAAAACAAGGGATAAAAGTTAGAAATTAAAGATTGTTTTGTACTAAAAGAACGATCTTAAATAAGAGAGAATATGAAAATTAATTTTGATCAAAATTCAGGTCTGGTACCTGCGATCATACAAGATAATGACACTAAAAATGTTTTGATGTTAGGCTATATGAATGAAGAGGCTTACCACAAAACACTGGAGACTAAGAAGGTCACATTCTTTAGTCGAAGTAAGAAAAGATTATGGACTAAAGGAGAGGAAAGCGGTAATTTTTTGCACTTAGTAGATATTAAAAATGACTGTGATGAGGATTCTCTTTTAATAAGTGTAGATCCTCAAGGACCAATCTGTCACAAAGGAACTGATACTTGCTGGGGTTCTGATAATATCCAAAATTTGGGTTTTTTATCTACTTTAGAAAATGTCATACAAGACAGAAAAGAAAACATGGGAGATAGATCTTATGTGTCATCACTATTTAAAGAAGGGATTAATAAAATTGCACAAAAGGTTGGTGAAGAAGCAGTTGAGGTTGTAATTGAAGCAAAAGATGAAGATGATGATCTATTTCTCAATGAATCTGCCGATTTATTGTTTCATTATTTAATTTTATTGCAGGCCAAAGGATTTCGATTAAATGATATTATAGAAGTATTGAGATCGAGACATAAATAAAATTTTACGATGGACCACTTATCAAAGGGAAGCGTTTCTTATGAGCATTCATTTCGTGTTGAAGCAAAGCATCTTGACGCATTGAATCATGTGAATAATGTTGTTTATTTACAATGGGTAAATGATATTTCGGAAAAACATTGGGAACTTCTATCTAATAAAGATCTGAACAGTAAATATTTTTGGGTTTGCCTTCGACATGAAATCGATTATCTCAATCAAGCGATTATAGGCGATGAAATCAGAGTTTTTACCTGGGTAGGTGAATCCGTTGGAGTTAAATCTATCAGAAACGTTATCATTTATAAGGGAGACCTTATACTGACTAACATAAAATCGACATGGTGTTTGATAGATTCAAAGACATTAAGACCAACCAGAATTAAAGAAGATATTTTGGAAGTATTAGTAAAAAAATAGTAGTAGTAGCTTTTAAGTTAATTCTTTTGCTCGCAATAATTTTTCTAGTATAAATTCAACCCCTTCCTCATCATTACTCTTCGTTTCGAATCTGGCTGCTTTTCTTACATTGGAATGGGCATTTTCCATTGCATAACTAAAATATCCTAGTTCAAGCATTTCCAGATCATTATTATAATCGCCAAAAACCATCGTTTCCTCCTTGCTGATACCAAGCTTGGTTTGTATTAAGCTTATTGCATTTCCTTTGTTTGCATCAGGACTTGAAATATCTAACCAATTTTCTCCGGATATTTTAATTTGTAACTTGCCTTCTAAGTGCTTGACGGAAGGATAAATGAATTTTTCTGAACACTCAAAATGATAGATAGCAATTTTAAAAAAATCGTCATCTTTTACCATGCTCAGGTCATCTACAATCTTATATGTTGAATAATATTCGCTTAATATAGAAATGAACCTTTTATTCTCAGTTTCAATATAGGCGGAATTTTTACCACATAAAACGGTATAAACATTATCTAAATTCTTTATAAGAGGTAAGAGATCGTCTATTTTTTTTTGTGATAAACTTACAGAGAGTAGTTCTTGCTCTTTACGTATCGCTATGCCCCCATTTTCGGCCACAATGAATATTTCATCCTGGATAGATTGTAATTTATTAGCAATACTGTATAATTGTCGGCCACTAGCTGCGACAAATTGGATATTGTATTTTTTTAGCCTTGAAAATAGTCCAAAAAAATTATCACTTACTTGACTTTTGCTATTGAGTAAGGTGCCATCCATATCTGTTACTACCAGTCTGACTTTAGATAGATCCATATTGATTATTTCTAATTATGTTGCAAAAATAGCATACTATATCTGTATAATCTGTTAATTACAAGTTATTTGTTAGTAATTATAATAGGCAATATTCTTCTGACAAAACATCTGACAATCAAAATAAAACAACTACTTTTGCACTTTCAAAAAAAAAGCAAATGCAATCTATTAGAAACATCGCAATTATCGCCCATGTTGACCATGGTAAGACCACATTGGTAGATAAGATAATTGATCAGGCAAAAATATTAGACGACCGGAAAGTACGAAAAGATTTGTTGTTGGACAACAATGATCTGGAGCGTGAAAGAGGAATCACAATTTTATCTAAGAATGTATCTGTAAATTATAAAGGTGTAAAAATAAATGTGATAGACACACCGGGTCATGCTGATTTTGGCGGTGAAGTAGAGCGTGTTTTGAAAATGGCGGATGGTGTTTTGTTATTAGTTGATGCTTTTGAAGGTCCGATGCCTCAAACACGTTTTGTATTAGGAAAGGCCTTGGAATTGGGCTTAACACCTATTGTTGTAGTAAATAAAGTTGATAAAGAGAACTGCACACCTGATCTAGTACATGAAAAAGTATTCGATCTGATGTTTGCACTAGATGCTACAGAAGAACAACTAGATTTTACAACCATTTATGGTTCGGCAAAAAATGGTTGGATGAGCACAGATTGGAGAGAAGAGAAGGATGATATTATTGATTTATTGGATGCTGTAATTAGAGATATTCCTGAAGCTCCTTATGTAGAAGGAACACCGCAGATGCAAATAACATCTTTGGACTTTTCTTCTTTTACAGGAAGAATTGCCATTGGTAGGGTTTACAGAGGAGATCTGGAAGTTGGGAAGGATTATATGCTTTGTAAAACGAATGGAAAAACTAAAAAAGTGCGAATTAAAGAGCTGCATACATTTGAAGGTATGGGTAAGGATTCGGTTAATAAAGTGCGTTCAGGCGATATATGTGCAATCACAGGGATTGATGATTTTGAAATTGGTGATACTATTGCAGATGTAGAAAACCCGGAAGCATTATCAAGAATTGAAGTAGATCAACCTACCATGAGTATGTTGTTTACAATAAATAATTCTCCTTTCTTCGGTAAAGAAGGGAAATATGTTACATCTCGTCATTTACGGGATCGTTTATTTAAAGAAACAGAAAAGAATTTAGCTTTGAGAGTTGAGACAACGGATTCTGAAGATAAATTTAACGTATATGGTCGTGGCGTATTACACTTATCTGTTTTAATTGAAACAATGAGACGTGAGGGATACGAATTACAAGTAGGAAGACCACAAGTAATTATCAAAGTAATTGATGGTGTAAAATGTGAGCCTTTCGAAACTTTAGTGATTGATGTTCCCGAAGAAGTTTCCTCTAAAGCGATTAACTTAGTGTCTTTGCGTAAAGGGGATCTGATAGTAATGGAACCGAAAGGAGATCTACAGCATTTAGAATTCAACATTCCTTCAAGGGGGTTGATAGGCTTACGTAATAAAATTTTGACGGCAACTGCTGGAACTGCAATTATCAATCATAGATTTAGCGAGTATGGACCTTATAAAGGAGATTTCTCGGACGACCTAAAAGGGGCTATTGTTTCTGCTATAACCGGAAAAGCTACGGCTTATGCAATCGACCGTTTACAAGATCGTGGTAAATTTTTTATTGATCCCAATGATGAAATTTATACTGGCCAGGTTATTGGAGAGAATAGCAAGAGTGAAGATATGGGTGTAAATTTGATCAAAGGAAAAAAGCTATCAAATGTTCGTTCTTCCGGTACTGATGAAGCCGCTAAGATATTTCCGAAAGTTGATTTTTCACTAGAGGAATGTATGGAATATATCAGGACTGATGAATACCTGGAAGTAACACCATTAAGCTTAAGAATGAGAAAAATTAATTTCAGATAAAATATTCCTTCTGTATTTAATTATTGGCTCATTTTTTGCTAGGTATAATTTGTAATTTGCGCAGGCAAAAAAAATAAACTTATGAAATTGAAATATATAATTATCTTAGTCATTGCAATTAGTATTTTTTCCTGTAAGGAAGACGAAGTAGAAAAACATGATCCGGTGGCACAATCTGCAATTGATGATGAAGAAATAGTAGAATTTTTACAGACACATTACCTTAATTCTGATAATGAAATAGAGTTAATAACCGATGGAGAGACTCCATTATATACCGAAGTAGAAACCGACAACATTACCTTTGATGATGTCGGTTATAAAATGTATCGTTATATGGGAGATGAGGGTGTTGGAATAAGTCCATCGAGTAGTGATTCGATCCAGTCTCTCTATAAGGGATATACACTTAGTCTTATAAAGTTCGATGAGAACTTAACTTATACCACTTCGAGATCATGGTTTCATTTGCCGAATCTGATTGTAGGATGGCGTTTTGGTTTTCCTCATTATAGATCAGGAGAAAAAGTTACTTATCCGGATGAATCTTTTGGTTACGAAAATGCAGGTCAGGGGATAATTTTTATACCTTCTGGATTAGCCTACGGAGAAACCGGATCATTCACTATTCCACCAAATTCACCTATTTATTTTACGATCGAATTGGGTGCAGTTGTAATAGCAGATGCAGACAATGATTGGGTAATAAATAGTGATGAAGATCTTGATAAGGACCAGATAGTTAATAATGACGATACGGACGGTGACAACGTCCCCAATTATCTAGACATAGATGATGATGGTGACGGTGTATTAACTAAGGAGGAAGATGCCAATGGCGATGGTGATCCAAGAAATGATGATACCGATGGTGATGGTGTGCCGGACTATCTGGATAAGGATACGAAGTAAGAGAAAATCATAAAATAAAAAGAAGCTGTCTGAATAGGTTATTATATCTTCATTCCTGCCTACCGGTTTAACTACCGAAGGAAGTCAGGCAGGCTGAGCGAAGTCAAAGAATCTATATTATTCAAAATTAACATTTTGAGATTTCTCCATTTCAGTCGAAATGACAAATTCGTGTTCGTACAGCTTCTTTTTTTATGATAATTAACAATTATTAATGCACTCTGTCGAGATGGTAGGCCTCAGCCAGTTCCCCTTGTATATCGCTGCCATTTTTATCTAATAGTAACAGGCCGTTATCTGCTTTTGTCAAATAATTCATAGATCCGGCTTTCTCATCCAACAGAATCAAAAAAGTATCTGTCAGGGAGTAAAACCCATCAATTTTGATAATTTTTTCTGATTTCCCTTTGTACATCAGCTTCAAGGTATAGGATAGATTCTCATTTAATTTCAATTGGTATTCTATGGCCTCACAATCTGCGCAAGGAATATTACCTATATAGCTTCCAATAATATCTTTAATAAAATCATCCCTTAATGTTTTTTGAGCCTGCTGTACGGCAAATTCCTGATGTACTTGCTGGTGCTTCTGCGCATGTGGATTAACACTAGTTCCTGTGCTGCTACTCGAACTACCACAAGATAAGTTTAAAGTAATTAAGGAGGCAAGAATAATATATTGTAAATATTTCATGACGGATATTTATATTACAAATTTATGAATAATTTACAGATCTTTTATTTGTAAAGTCAGATGACTAAATACGTAGTTTTTAGAATAAATATTGATCATAACCTAATAAAGGTTTATTTTAAACAAAGACACTATTAAGCAAAAATCCAGCTAAGTAATAGCTGGATTTTTTTATTGAATTTAAAGTAATGTCAGATGGTTTAAATATTTACCATATTAAAGCTTTTTCCTTAAAGAATGTAATTTTTTAAGATCCATAGAAATGGCTATCTGCGCAACGCCAGCCATTATTAATGCGATCCCTGTCCACGTAATGATTGTAATTCCACCAATAATTGGCCTCGTTAAAATAAAAAATGAAAAAATTCCAATTAGAATGGCAAATAAAAGATAAAGCCACCAATTAGGAAGTAAGAAAGATCTCAATTCAAGTGAAAAACTGGCCAAACTAATTGATCTGAACATAAGCCAAAATCCTACAAAAAATGGTAAAATAGCCATAGTTATTTGAGGATTCTTTGTCAAAACATAGCCGAAAAGAACTTGCAGGATTCCTCCCATCAACTGCCATCCCCAGCCTGGTAAAATATCTTTGTTGCTGATGGAGAAAAATATTTGAAAAACACCACCGATGAACATAGCGATAGAGAAGTATAAACTAAGCCCCACGTAACTTTCTAATGGGTTTCTAAATACCCATATTCCCAGGAGTATAAATAAAACTCCTAAAATTGTCAGTATCCACCAGTTTTTAACGGCTGACTTGATACTGTTTCCTAAATTTTGTAATTCACTCATAATTAATTTTTTAAAGGTTAAATTGCTTCAAGCTAATTTACAAAAATATTTATCTTTTAAAAGAAAAAATTATTCAGTGAGATGAGTATTACCTCTATGTGTAATAAATTTCACTGCGCTCTCCTGTACTTCTAACTTAATATTTTTATAATACCCAATAACTTCTCCATCTAACTGCAATAAACGTGGTTCTTCAAAAATAATTTCAGCTTTGTTCGTAGAGATAACTTGGCTACTTTGACTGTCGTAAAATTCATCTTTAAATGCTGAAAGACCTGCTTTTAATAGAGAACTGATATTAATTTTTTCGACAAGTACAATTTCGAATTTACCGTCCATCAAATTTCCTCTATCATTGAGCAATACCCCCGTACCGTATTTTCTTGCATTGCATATAGCAGCCATGAATACGTTGGCGGTAACGGTTGTATCCTTTGTCTTGACGGTTACTTTAAACGGTTTTAACCTTTTTAATTCTTCCATAAAGTATTTCGCATACGTTGCCATCCCGCGATTCTTATCTTTTTCATAGGCATCTACTATATTTGCATTTATACCTACATCACCAATATGCATAGTGTAATGTTTGTTATTTATTAGGATCATATCAAGTCCCTCTATTATCTCCGACATAATAATGTCTTTTAAGGCCTCAATAGGTGTAGAGTTAACAAATAACTCTCTTGCCATTCCATTTGCAGAGCCAAGAGGGATGATACCCATCGGGTAGGGGCTATTCAATAAAGCAGTAGCGGAGAAAAGTGTGGTACCGTCACCCCCAACGGAAGCAATTTTGTCAGGTTTAAATGCTTCAATTGATCTTAAGACCTCCTCTTCATCATTCTTGCCGGTTGTTTTGAAAATCATGAATTCAATGCCATAGAAATCACACAACTTTTTTGCTTTTTTCAAGAAGGGTTCTTTATCGACTCCTCCTGAGATCGGGTTTACAATAAAAAAAAGTTTCATATTAATAGTTTTTTTGGTTTTTGTAATAGTTGATAAACGATTCATCATTCTCAAAATAATAAGAGGGTACACCTGTTGCTTTTAAAGCAAGCCAGTTTTCTTCCTGAATCTTGGAAGTAAATTTATTCGTTCGTCTTATGTAGACGCTTGAGATTAAAGATTTGTATTCTTTCGCTATCACAGTATAAATTTGCATATCCCTTTGCGAATCGTCACCTATCAATATTAGTTTCTTTTCAAAAGAATTTTTAATGAGGTATTTTATTTTATTAAGTTTAAAATCCTTATCCTTTTTAGTACTAATTAACCCTAAGAAATTTAAATAAGAAGTTAGTAATAATGGCCCTTCTGGTAATTTATTATACTTTATGAAATAGGCAATAATAGGTGACAAATTAAATTCACTTTTTGAGACATAAAAAAAATTTGGATTTTCTTTATTTAAAAAATTATACAATTGTTCTGTAAATGGAATTACCTTCCTTTGGCTAGCTGTTCTAAATAGAGTTATAAAAAATCGTTTCACCATGGTTTTCGTATGAGACACCAAAATGGTTTCGTCTATATCAGAAATCACAATTAATTTCGAGGGATTTTCCTTAAAAAAGATTGGATAGTTTTGGTGAATTGGCAATTTGTCTTTTTTGCCAACTAAGCAAATTATAATTTCTTCCTCAATAATTGAATCAAGACTAACGGAAAAATTTCCTTTTTTGTCAGTTATCGTTTTGATGGTACTGTTATCGACGGTAATAGCTATCTCTTTATTTGGAAGAGCTGTATTGAAATAGGAAGATATTATCAGCCATGCGTTTTCCAACCATCCTGTAGATTTATAGATCTTGAAGGGAGCTCTCTTCAATAAAACCCCTGAAACATCGATTTTATTCTTGAATTGAATTGCCGATAAAGATGAAATATAAGCCAAAACAATTAATTTTAATGACTGATTACTAGCGCCTTAAGACAGTTTAATTAATTTACTTAAGATTATATTTATAACTGTTAATAGTTAGGCATCGAACCCTATGTAATTTACTTATTCTGTTTAAAAATATAATTGTCCGTCAATTTTATTTATTTTAGTCAATTCTTTGTAAGATAGCGAGAATAAATATATTGATGATGAGTACATTCAAAATAGATTAATAAAATATTTATGGATTTTAAAGATACATTTAAAGTTAATGAGCCAATGCATCAATATGAAATACATATTGATAAAATGCTCTCAAAGATCAAATCCAGAATGGAGAATAATTTTAAAAAAGAGAATTGAAAATTAAGAATTATGAGTGAAAGAAACATTATTAAAAAATACACCAATGGAGATTTAACTATTGTCTGGGAGCCTAAAAAATGTATACATGCGGCTATTTGCGTAAATTCCTTGCCAAAAGTATATAATCCTAATGAAAGTCCATGGATCAAAGCAGGAAATGCGAGTAGGCAAGAATTGAAGGATCAAATAGACAAATGCCCTTCAGGTGCGCTGAGCTATCAATTAAAGAATAAAGAAAACATTAAAACAGAAATTATGGAAACAAAAATTGAGGTAATGGAAAATGGTCCATTATTAGTTCGCGGTTCGTTGCAAATTAAAAATTCTAAAGGTGAAATAGAATCAAAAGATAAAATAACTGCATTTTGCAGATGCGGAGCTTCCAATAACAAGCCTTATTGTGACGGCATGCATAAAAAAATTGAGTTTGAAGGATAATTGTAAGGTGTTGGTGTTATTTTTTAATATCAAGAATAGTTTCTAGTCCAATAAATTCATAATTTTTGTCTTTTAATATAGATAGTAATTCATCTAATTTAAAATAAAACTTGTCAACTCTTTTAGGATCAGTACCTAAATGACTTAATAGCAAGAATCCGTTCAACTCACTTTTTGCTTCATGATCAATAATAGAATTGTAAATTTCTTGTGAACTTCTGTAATTTTTATCCTCCGGTACAGTATAATCAGCATGCGATAATGTGCCGGGAGTATAATTGATCAATGTCAGTTTATTTCTGGCCGACCATTGGGTTATGATAGCGTCATTCCACTCATAAGGCGGTAAAAAATAAGGAGTATCTTCTTTTCTAATGCCAAAAGTCACCATTGCTTTATAATTCTCCTCTATATCATCCGAGAACTCCTCATAATTAACCAATAGATTTTTCTGCTTCGACCAATCGTTATATAATAAGTGAGCATCTGAATGTGCACCCAAATAATGACCAGCCTCTTTTGCTGCAATAATAAAATCTTTAAATTCCGGATTTTTATAAAAATTTCCTGTTAAAAAGAAAGAAGCCTTTATTTTGTGTTTTTCCAAAACTTGTAAAATTGTTTTTGCCCCATCAGCATACTGATCTCCCGTAAATATCAGATGCATCGTTTTTTCATTGGTATCGCCCCTAATTATAGCTCCTGTATCGTCATAAAGAAGGTTCACTTTTTTATGTCCTTTTTCGATGCTTTCCTTCTCCAGGGAAGAAAGATAATATACCAAACTAGCTGTCCCATCCATGGTTGGTTCATTGGTAGAATAATCGCCCACATCATCGTGGTATACAAAGAAATCTGATTGGAATTCTGTATACGGATCTTCTCTTTCCAATTCTAATCCTATTAAATTGTTGAAAATTGAACCATAAACTGGACCATCTATCAATCCTCCATCAGTTTGATAACCCTTTAAATGATTTAGTGATGAATGAGGATAAACCGGAGTATCGCCATTTTCAGGAAGTCCAACGATCATACTCGTTCCCCAAGGGTTGCAACCAAACAGCCAGTCGCGTAAAGCAGCTTCCATTTCATCATATTTGCTGTCGTTCGTTAATTCTTTATATAATTTAGATTGAGTTACGGCAGCTGTAATATAATTATTTGAACACCAAATAAAAGGAATTCCAACTAAGAAAGGGTTTTCTTTTCCAAGATCATATAAAATTTGTAAGCCATTTTTATAATAATTTGTCACAACCTTTTTTTCAGATCCGGTTAACGAAAGTGCTAATTCATTATGAGCAGCATTTAAGAACGGATAGTATTGGTAGTGGTTTACACTGTCCTTACCGATCCAGGGAGAGATCATTTCTTTAGAGGCAAAATCCAGGGCATCTTTTTTGTACTTCTCTTTATTGGTGTATCTATAAAGTTCACTGGCCGCTAATTCCATATCATCCAACCAGTTATCTTCTTCATAAAAATAAGGGCTTCTACAAGGAGCTGTCTGACTTGCACCAGGATTTTGTATTCCGTAATCATAAGCATCTTCGGCTCTTTTGATAAGATCTTGAGTTATTTCAGGATAAAATTCTTTTAAAACATCAGCACCTAGGGCGAATGTGGATGCATATTTTCCTGCCGTGGAAGCAACACCGGTAGAACGATTTTTATACTTCAGTAAACCTTGTTTCTCGGCTGATGCCAAATATACCGGTCTACCAACGTGTTTATCGTTATATACCACTTGATCCTCATTGGGTAAACGAAACCCGGCATGATCTCTGTCATCAGCAATTTGATTGTAATACTCGTCGGAGGAAGGATTCATTCTTATCAACCAATCCATTCCGAATTTCGCCTCATCGATCACATCGGGAATTCCGTTTGGACCGGGAAGGCCATTCGTTTGATATGCATCTCCAAAAGCCTTTGGGTTTTCTCTGTAGGCAAACAGCAATTGGAATATTGCGTTAGCGGATGTTGCGGTGTATTGCAAATAATCTGTTGCGTCATGCCAACCACCTCTGACATCAATTCGCTGTCCATTTTTACCGGGATTGTAAACAATAAAGCCGTCATTTACATGACAAGAATCTGTCAAATACGGATTGTATCCACAACGCTGCTGTCTCATGTATTTTAGCAGAAAATCAGCTGTTCCATCATAAACATCAGCATTAACCCTGAAAATGGGCGATCTAATATTTCCTGTTTGAATATAATATTGACCTTCCGTACTAAAATCAGAAAAGTTTAGGCGATAAGAACTTTTAAACGGTCCAAATTCTCCTTTGGCTACAATAACATCTGAGGAATAAACAATCTCATTCGTCTCAGAATCGTGAATAGAAAACATTTCAATTTTTATAATTTCTTTTGATCCTAGAACTGCAACTTTGACTGATTGAGGAAGGTATCCTAATTGATTAATTCTAATCCATGATCGTTCATTTTTAGATGTAAATCCAAAAAAAATAAAGGTTAAAATAATGAGTATAGTAATTTTCTTCATGCTTACGATTCTATTAGGTTGCTAAACCCATAAAATTACCAATAGTAATTGGTATAAGCAAGAAAAAAAAGGATGTCTGCAAAGGATATTTAATGTCATCGCATTGGCTATCAGATTCGTAATGACAAATTCACATTTCCAGTCAGCCTCATGTGATGAATTATGCTTCAATTGATTCTATTCATCTTCAAAAGTATCCGGAGGATAAATCACTTTCCAATCCTTTTTCATGTCTATAACTGTCCAGCCACCTTTCTTGGCCTGATCCAATCCTTTGTCTAATTTACCAACGTGCGATTCTCTATCATAGGCCCATTCTCGTTCTGCATCTGTATGGTGTAAATAAAGCATAAAACTCTTGTACTCATTGGAAGCCGCCCATTGTAACATCTGAAGATCACCGTCAGAGTTTCCTGATGCGAACACTGGTTTTTTACCAATAATTTTTTGAATATTCAATGGTTTCCCTTCCTTATCATCAATAAAATCTAGCGCTGCAACACGCTTAATTACAGGTTTGCCATCATTATAATCAAACTCAGTTTTTATTCTGCTGCCAAGTATCTGTTCCTTTGGTATTCCATAGATTTCTGTTACAAAGGCTCGCATAAAATCCACACCCCCTCCTGAAACTATATAGGTCTTAAAGTCATTTTCTCTTAAAAAGTGTAATAATTCCAACATAGGTTGATACACCAACTTATCATAACCAACTTTTTTTGTTGGATGTTTGGCTGTTTTTATCCAGGTCTTTACGTCAGCTTCAAATTCTTCTGAAGTCATGCCTGCATGTGTTTCCATTACCAACTTCAATAAACCATGTTCCCCCTGTTTTATCAATGCTTCCATGTCATTTTCTAACACAGCCTTGAAGGGTTGGGTTATTTTCCACTCAGGATGATCATAGGCCATCGCTTTAACTCTGTGTATAGCAAAGAGTAATTGAAAATAAGCAGGTTGTTCAGACCAAAGATTTCCATCATTATCAAAAGTGGCAATTCGATCTGCAATGGGAATAAAACTTGAGTTATTTTTATCGGTTACAGTATTAACATAAGCCATGATCTCTTTTTTAGAATTTACATCATTCCATGAAGGAAGTGGATCTGTAATTACTGTTTCCGTTTTAACAGCAGATTTGTTTTTAACCTCAGGTTCTTGTTTACAACTTGTAAGTAAAACAAAGAAGATTAAAAAAACGGTAGATAATTTAAAAAGGTTATTCATAAGGTTTGGTTTAAAGGTTAATTTGTTCAAAGATATAAAAAAGACCGAGACATTGCTCGGTCTTTTAAATTGATTAAATAAATGAATAAATGAATAAATTTATTTATTTATTGGTGTTGTTAAGGCTTCCATCGTATCTCCCAAGTTAAAACTTGCAGCTTTCATACGAGGTGGATATTCTTTAAAAGTTGCTATAAAATTACCCACATATTCAGATGCAGGTAATAATAAGAAAACATGATCTAAATACCAATCCCAATAGGTATTAGATGTAGTAGTTGCAAACTCATAAGGATCTCGTCTTAAATTATAAATCCAAGGAATTCTCATTGTTTCCATAGGTTGTGACCAGGTTGCCATAGTTCCAGTTGCATTTTGTTTCATAAACACAACTTTCCAGTCATTATAACGTAATGCCATTAATTCACCATCATCAGAGA
>DAOUPU010000059.1 GCA_030625995.1 Flavobacteriaceae bacterium | reverse complement strand
GACATCGGATATCCTGTTTTGATCAAGGCAGCTGCCGGTGGAGGTGGAAAGGGTATGCGAATAGTAGAAAATGAGGAGACGCTTGGAGCACAAATGAAACGTGCAATTAGTGAAGCAACCTCTGCTTTTGGTGACGGATCTGTTTTTATTGAAAAATATATTTCATCTCCCCGACATATTGAAATTCAGGTACTTGCGGACAGTCATGGTAATATTGTTCATTTATTTGAAAGAGAATGCAGTATTCAGAGGAGGCATCAAAAAGTTATTGAAGAGGCACCATCTTCTATCTTAACTCCTGAATTAAGACAAAAAATGGGGGATGCAGCCATTAAAGTTGCCAAGTCGTGTAATTATTTAGGGGCTGGTACCGTTGAATTTTTACTGGATGAGAACATGAAATTTTATTTTTTAGAAATGAATACACGATTGCAGGTGGAGCACCCTGTAACTGAATTCATTACAGGTATTGATCTGGTAGAAGAGCAAATAAACATTGCGAGAGGACAAAGAATATCTTTTGTACAAGAAGATGTACATATTAATGGTCATGCTATTGAGTTAAGGGTATATGCCGAAGATTCTTTAAACGATTTTTTACCTAATGTCGGAATTTTAAATAGGTATAAAATTCCGGAAGGGAAAAATATCAGGTTGGATGACGGTTATGAAGAAGGCATGGAAATACCCATCTATTACGATCCAATGTTATCAAAACTAATTACTTATGGTAAAAACAGAATGGAAGCCATTCAATTGATGATTAGGGCAATTAATAATTATGACATCGAAGGTGTGCTTACTACGCTCCCTTTCGGGAAATTTGTGTGTGAGCATAAGGCATTTAGAACAGGAAAATTTGATACGCATTTTGTGAAAAATTATTATTCGGCCGATAAATTAAAGTTAGAACTGGAGGAAGAAGCTAAAATGGCTGCTATGATCGGATTAAAGATCTACCTGGAAGAACAAAAGAAATTGAGAGTTTTAGTGAATTAGTTGTCTTAAAACCAAAGAAATTATGGATTCAAAAATTGAAAGACTAAATAAAAGAGTAGCATTGGCACATTTAGGTGGAGGTGAGGAAAGAATAGAGAAACAGCATGCAAAGAAAAAATTGACTGCCAGAGAACGAATTAACTATTTGTTAGACGAAGGTTCATTTGAAGAAATGGGTGTTCTTGTAACCCATAGAACCACGGATTTTGGTATGGAAAAACATCGGTTTTTTGGCGATGGTGTGGTAACCGGCTACGGAACCATTGACGGTAGATTAGTTTATGTTTTTTCACAAGATTTCACTGTTTTTGGAGGAGCACTTTCCGAAACCAACGCCGAAAAAATATGTAAAATTATGGATCATGCCGTTAAGGTTGGCGCTCCATTAATCGGCTTAAATGATTCAGGAGGAGCAAGAATACAAGAAGGAGTGAGATCCTTAGGAGGTTACGCTGATATTTTTTACAGAAATGTACAGGCGTCAGGTGTAATACCACAACTTTCAGCAATTATGGGACCTTGTGCAGGCGGGGCAGTTTATTCACCTGCTATGACAGATTTTACCTTGATGGTACAAGAAACAAGTTATATGTTTGTTACCGGTCCTAACGTTGTAAAGACGGTTACAAATGAGGAAGTAACCGCCGAAGAATTGGGTGGTGCAAGTACACATGCAAGCAAATCTGGAGTGACGCATATTACTTCTGCGAATGATGTTCAATGTTTGAATGATTTAAAAAAATTATTGAGTTATATACCTCAAAATAATCGTGAAACCACACAAAAATTACCCTACAAGCTGGAAGATGAACTCAGAATGGATCTTGAGACTATTATTCCTGAAAGCACGAACCAACCGTATGACATGCACGAAGTAATTAGTGGTATTATTGACAGTGAATCTTTCTTCGAAATACATAAGGATTTTGCCGAAAATATAATTGTAGGATTCGGAAGGATTGCAGGTAGAAGTATCGGTGTAATTGCAAACCAACCAATGAGTTTGGCAGGTTGCTTAGATGTCAATAGTTCTGTCAAAGGGGCTCGTTTTACACGTTTTTGCGATTGTTTTAATATTCCATTATTGGTACTTGTAGATGTACCAGGGTTTTTGCCGGGAACAGATCAAGAATGGAACGGGATCATCACAAATGGTGCTAAACTGTTGTATGCTTTAAGCGAAGCTACTGTTCCCAGGATTACTGTGATTACACGTAAGGCATATGGAGGAGCTTACGATGTAATGAACTCCAAGCACATAGGCGCAGATATGAATTATGCCTGGCCTACGGCTGAAATTGCAGTTATGGGTGCCAAGGGTGCCGCTGAAATAATATTCAAAAAAGAAATTAAAGAAGCTGAAAATTCAGAAGAAAAATGGAAAGAAAAGGAAGTTGAATACGCCTACAAATTTGCCCATCCATACAGAGCTGCCAGACGTGGGTTTATTGATGAGGTAATATATCCAAAGAACACAAGAAGAAAATTAATCAAGGCATTTCAAATGTTGGAAGGTAAAAATGTAGAAACACCAAAGAGGAAACATGGAAACATTCCTCTTTAATCCAAATTATGCTTTAGAATCTTAATTCAGAAGACAGTATCTTGAAATTTGTAAACTCTTTAGATACTGTCCTGTAAGTAGTGCTATGTTTAAATACTATTTTAATTTTTTCTTTACAGAAACTTCTTGAAAGGCTTCAACATGATCACCCACATTGATATCATTATAATTTTTTATCTGCATACCACAGTCATATCCTTTTGAAACTTCTTTGGCATCGTCTTTAAATCGTTTTAAAGATGATAGCTCACCGGTAAAGATAACTACGTTATCTCTTAACAAGCGAATTTTAGAATTTCTATAAATTTTACCATCAAGAACCATACATCCTGCAACAGTTCCAACTTTAGAAATTTTATAGGTCTCTCGGATTTCTGCGTTACCAGTTATCTCTTCTTTAATTTCCGGAGAAAGCATCCCTTCCATGGCATCTTTAATATCATTAATTACTTCATAGATAATGGAGTAGCTCCTGATGTCAACTTCTTCTTTTTCCGCAATTTGCCTTGCAGCAACAGATGGTCGAACATTAAACCCTAGTATAATCGCATCGGATGCAGAAGCCAATAACACATCAGATTCAGTAATAGCTCCAACACCTTTGTGAATAATATTCACTTGTATTTCTTCCGTTGATAATTTTTGTAAGGAATCGGTTAATGCTTCAACGGAACCATCCACATCACCTTTTAATATTAAATTTAACTCTTTGAAGCCTCCAAGTGCAATTCTTCTTCCAATTTCATCTAAGGTAATATGACGTTGTGTTCTTACAGACTGCTCACGCATTAATTGGGCCCGTTTGGTTGCAATCTGTTTGGCCTCTCTTTCATCTTCATACACTTTGAACTTATCACCCGCCTGAGGAGCACCGTCCAGACCAAGAATAGAAACAGGTGTTGATGGTCCTGCTTCATCAATATTAATACCTCTTTCGTTTTGAAGGGCTCTTACTTTTCCGGTATGTTTTCCGGCAAGGACAAAATCACCTACTCTAAGTTTTCCGCTATCTACTAAAACAGTAGAAATATAACCTTTCCCTTTATCTAAAAGGGCTTCTACCACTGATCCTTGGGCCTTTTTATTCGGATTAGCCTTTAACTCTAAAAGTTCGGCCTCCAATAATATTTTCTCCAATAATTCTTGTACACCAGTTCCTTTTAAAGCAGAAACATCATGAGATTGAATTTTACCTCCCCAATCTTCAACCAACAGGTTCATTTGAGCAAGCTCTTCTTTTACCTTCTCCGGATTTGCATCCGGTTTGTCAATTTTATTTATTGCGAATATAATCGGAACACCGGCAGCCTGTGCATGACTAATAGCCTCCTTTGTCTGTGGCATAATAGAGTCGTCTGCAGAAATAACGATTACTACGATATCTGTTACCTGAGTACCTCTGGCACGCATAGCAGTAAACGCTTCGTGACCAGGAGTATCTAGAAATGTAATTTTCTGTTCATTTTCTAACTCAACAGAATATGCACCAATATGTTGAGTAATTCCCCCAGATTCACCTGCAATAACATTTGCTTTTCTTATATAATCCAATAGGGAAGTCTTTCCATGATCTACATGTCCCATGACAGTTACTATTGGCGCTCTTTCTTCCATATCTTCGGGAGCATCAATTTCTTCCTCTACAACTTCTACAACTTCTGAATCAACGAAATCCACATAATAACCAAATTCTTCAGCTACAATGGTAATGGTTTCAGCATCCAACCTTTGGTTCATTGTCACCATCAATCCCAAGGACATGCAAGCGGATATTACCTGCGTAACAGAAATTTCCATCATTGTAGCCAACTCGTTTGCCGTAACAAATTCCGTTACTTTAATAACTTTACTTTCTGCTTCCTGTTGTTCTAAATTCTTTTCAACTTGCTGACGATGCAAGTCTCTTTTTTCTTTACGATATTTAGCTCCTTTACCTTTTTTCGATTTACCTTGAAGTTTTTCCAGTGTTTCTCTAACCTGCTTTTGAACTTCTTCAGAAGATGGTTCTTCCTTCACTATTGGCCGTCTTCTTCCACCACCCTTGGCACTTTTATTTCTTCCACCACCCTGTTCCTGGCCCTGATTAGGTTTAAAATTGGTTCGTGGTTTATGAATTCTTTTTCGTTTTTTCTTGGCTGCTGCTTTTGCCGAACCAGTTTCTTTTTTGTCTGTTTTTTCTGGTTGTTTTTTCTTTGGTTTAACAAACTTGGACAGATCGATTGTTTCTCCAGTCTTTTTGGGACCAGATAATTTTTGATACTCTGTTTTGATCACTTCAGCTTCCACAGCTTTCTCCAATTCAACTTTTGGTTGCTCCTCAGTGACCGGTTCTTTTGATTCAATAGGAGTAGGTTTAGAAACTTTTTTCTCTTCTTTCGTTGAAGTCGTCTTCTTTTTATCAGTATCAATTTCAATTTTACCTACTTTTTTTAATCCAGAAAGTTTCTTTGACGCTTTAATAACTTCCTTCTCTACTACAACATTTTCTACAACTCCTACCTCCGCAACTGGTAATTCTTCTTTTGGTTCGGTTTTTTTCGGATCAATATCAATCTTACCTATGGTTTTAGGCCCTGAAATTTTTTCAGATTCCGTTTTATAAATTTCATTTCTTTTTGCTTCTTCCCGCAAGCGTTTTTCCTCCGCCTCTCTTTCTTGTGCTAATCGAAGTTCTTCTTTTTCTTTTCTTTTCTCCTCTCCAATTTCTTTCGAAGCTACTTTTTTACTTTTATCCGTTTGAAATTCATCCGAGAGAATAGTATATATTTCCTGAGACACCTTAGTAGTGGGACGAGCGTCAATATCGAACCCCTTTCCGTTAAGAAACTCGACAGCTCTATCTAAAGAAATATTTAATTCTCGTAAAACTTTATTAAATCTTTGTGGTTTATATATTGTCATAAAATTATTTAAAATGAACTTCTTTCTATTCGATATTAATTTATCTAAGATTCAAATTCTTCTTTTAGTATCTTCTGAATTTCAATAATTGTTTCTTCTTCTAAATCGGTTCTTTTAACTAAATCAATTACATCCATATCCAAGATGCTTTTTGCAGTATCCAAACCAATATTTTTAAATTCATTAATTATCCACTCATCTATCTCGTCAGAAAATTCGGTTAACTCAACATCATCTTCAACTCCTTCACGCTGAACGTCAATCTCATAGCCTGTCAATTGGCTTGCTAAACGGATATTTACACCACCTTTTCCAATAGCTTTTGACACTTCTTCCGGTTTCAAAAAAACATCAACTCTAGGTTTTTCACCTTCCACAGCCTCATGTATCTTAACAGAAACAACTTTAGCCGGACTAAGAGCCCTTGAGATAAAAATAGTATCATTTTTGGTATAATTAACCACATCAATATTTTCATTGCCAAGTTCTCGAACAATTCCGTGAATTCTTGAGCCTTTCATACCAACACATGCACCAACCGGGTCAATTCTGTCATCATAAGAATCTACAGCAACTTTGGCTTTTTCACCAGGAATTCTTGCCACGCGTTCTATGGTGATCAAGCCATCAAATACTTCAGGTATTTCTTGTTCAAATAATTTTTCTAAAAATTCCGGAGCAGTTCGGGATAAAATTATTGTTGGCTTATTTCCTTTTAATTCAACCGTTTTTATAATACCTCTTATCGATTCTCCCTTTCGGAAAAAATCAGAACGGATTTGCTCACTTTTAGGCATCACTAACTCATTCCCGTTATCGTCTAAAAGTATGACCGCATTATGTCTTACATGATGAACTTCGGCACTATATAATTCACCTTCTAACTCTTTATATTGCTTGAATATATTTGTATTATCGTGTTCGTGAATTTTGGATATTAAGTTTTGTCTTAAAGCCAAAATAGCCCTCCTGCCAAGATCAATTAGTTTTACCTCTTCCGACGCTTCTTCTCCAACTTCAAAATCCGGTTCAATTTTTCTCGCTTCCGTTAAAGAAATTTCTTCGTTCTCATCCTCGATTTCACCGTCTTCAACAACAATTCTGTTTCTCCAGATTTCTAAATCACCTTTATCAGGGTTGATAATAATATCAAAATTTTCATCAGAACCATATTTTCTTTTTAAGGCAGATCTAAACACCTCTTCAAGTATCGCCATGAGCGTAACTCTATCTATACTTTTTTCATCTTTAAATTCCGAAAATGATTCGATCAATGCAATATTTTCCATTATATAATTTTATTAAAAAGTAAATTTAACTTTTGCTTGTTTTATTTCATTCATTGGTATCTTTCTTTCTTTTACCACCGTTTGCTTTCCTTTACCCACGGGTTTTGGTTCCCTTGTTTTCCATTGTAAAGTTATATTATTTTCATCTATCTCAATTAAATTACCTTCTATACTTTCGTCGTTGGTTTTAACTTTTAATAATCTGTTGATATTTTTATTATACTGTCTTTTATTAACTATAGGGTCAGTTACATCCGGTGAGGTAACTTCCAATGAAAAATCGGTCTCCTCTCTATCCAAATTATGCTCAATATGCCTGCTGATTCGAATGCACTCGTTAAGGGCGACACCCTTATCCCCGTCAACAATTACTTTTATATTATTATCTGGAGAAATGGAGAGGTCAATTAAAAATAAAGCCTCATTTTCAGCAATGGCATCTTGGACCAGTTTTGTAACCTCTTCTTTCATTCAATTTATCGTATAAAAAGAGGGGACTTTTCGTCCCCTCCAACACAATTCCATTGTAAATTTCGCTGCAAATATACTAAAACCTTTTTTATTGACAAAAATCATCCTTTGTTTTAAGTATTTTTGGTATTTTTAACTATACAAATAATAAATCGACATAGTTATGAAACGAATTCTAGTACCAATTGATTTTTCTAAAGAATCAGAAGGAGCTGCTCGTGTGGCAGCGAGAATAGCGAGAAGAACTGGAAGTGAAATATATTTACTACATATGTTAGAACTTCCTGTGAATACAATAGACCCAACAGAGTTAAGCACTATTATAAGTGAACCACAGGCTATTTATTTTATGAAAATGGCTCATGAAAAATTTGAAAAGTTTAAGAAATCGCCTTTTTTCCAGGGAATAAAGGTTATTGAATCGGTTCAGTTCCATTATGCTTTTAAGGGCATTATTAAAGAAAGTGAGAAATATGACATTGATTTGATCGTGATGGGTTCTCAAGGCGCTTCAGGCTTACAAGAAATGTTTATAGGCTCTAATACTGAAAAAGTAGTGCGTCGTTCAAAGGTTCCTGTTTTAGTGATCAAAGAGGGAAGTGATACTTTTGCTGTAAGGAAAATTGTTTTTGCCTCGGATTTCAGCGATGAATGTAAAGATACATTTCAGAACGTTTTAGATTTTGCTCATCTCTTCAGGGCTGAAATGCATTTGTTATATGTTAACACCATTCATAACTTCAATACTACCAGGGCAATTGAAGAGAAAATAGACAATTTTATTGACGATTTTGAAATGTGTAAATGCACCACAAATATTTATAATGATATTTCCATTGAAAACGGTATTTTAAGTTTTGCCAGGGGAATAGATGCAGATTTAATTGCCTTAAATACACATGGTAGAAGTGGATTGTCTCAACTGTTTAATGGCAGTATCGGACAGGAATTGACCAATCATGCACTTCGACCTGTTATTACGTTCAAAATTTAGGTTGTGATTTATTGAAAGACACCTGAAAATTTGTTTTAACCAGTAAAGTAACTTTTACTGGTTTTTTTAATTTTTATAGGAAGGTTAATTGTTGATATCATCTCCAAAAATTATGATATTCTTACTGAAAAATGCATTTTATTTATTTAATTTTGACCTGCCAGAAACCCATGAAACGGATCTATGTTAAAATTTTACTTCGTCTTCTTTTTCTTATTAATTTCCTCTGCCTATGCTCAAAATACGGTAGTGAATAAACCTGATGCACAACAGGCGTTGGTTGGCGATGAAAAAATAGCAGATTTTATCTCGTTATATCCCAATCCTGCGAAAGATGTTTTACACATTAGAGCGGAAAATATTGTAATTACCAAAGTTGAAATATATTCTCTTCTTGGAGGAAAAGCCATGGTAATTAATTCTAATTTTAAATTTATATTAATTGGAGGCTTGCTAAGGGGAATATACATGGTAAAAGTCTATTCTCGAGATAGTTACACTGTTAAAAAATTAATAATAAAATAGTTGCCATCAATTACTACTCAGGATAAAATCATTTATTTATTTTAAACAGGACCTTTTTACAATTGGAGTCAAAAATGATATCTCCAAAAATAATCATTGACCTTTTTTTAAGTAAAAGCAGAAAATGTTATGTTTCATTGTTAACAAATTATTAAATTTTAACTATTTAATAATACAGGTCAAAACTTTAAATTTTCTTCAGAATCTTGATCTACTTTCGCTTAGAAATTAAATTCATTTACTATTATATTCAAGTCGTGATACACAAACACAAAACAACCCCCGAGATGGTAGAAAAGTTTCTTCAGAAAATAGAGGAGAGAGTGGCAAAGAATAAATCCAGAACGTCCTCCAGAAGAATGAACTTTGAGCCCAGGTTATAGAACTTTCTACAAACCGAATTGCATTAACCCGCATTATTCATGGATATTCTATTCCAAAGCCAAACTACCTGCTATAATTGAAAATGCTCAAAGTTTATTTAGCTCAAAATTGAGTTACAATTCTTTCGCTAAAAAACTCCTGCGCTATCCAATTCTATTGATATTTTGACTTTTCATAACGAAAACCATGAATAATGCGGGTTAACATTATTGTTTAAAACCAAAAAAGTCTTTCTTTAAAGAAAGACTTTTTGTTAGGCTACCTCTTTGTAGCATTTTTTAATTTTAGGTATTAAAATTTCTCCGTCTTAAATTTCTGACCACCTACGGAAGCCTCATACATTAATCCACCTTCTGCCATTGTAAACACCATTATACCATCTCTGTATTTAGCATCTAATGAGACACCTGCCTTTAAAGCTATTGCTGATGTCTGGGCTGCAAATTCAAATTTATTACCTACAAATCGTTCATAGGCTTCTGCATTCTCGAAAAATATTACTTCGGCATACTTTTGTCCACCTGCCTGAAATCCAATAGTTACCTGTGACATTTTACAATCAGCAGTTGCCACCCCTCCCTTAAATACTGTTCCTTTACCACCGGCACCACCAACGACAAGAGCACCTTTTCCAATTCCCGGGAATACGGCATAGCCATAGGCTGAATTAAAGTGTTCAGTAATTTTCGAATTTTTTTCCTTAAAATCTGCTATAGTTTGTTTTGCTTTACTTACGTCATTTTCTTGGGTGTATCCGTTCATTGACATAGCAATAAGAAAAATTAAGATAATTGTGAATTTTGTTTTCATAGTTTTAAATTAAGTTAGGTTTAAATTGAAAAAGTAAAGGTACAATTAATTTGCTATTCCAAGGTCATTAATAAATCAGCAGGAAAAATTATTCGCCCTGATGAGCTTTATAAAAAGTTCTTAAAACAGCATTTATTCTTAAAGGTGAATTCAGAGAGATCAAAAAGTAAAATAAAAAAAACCAGTTACATTAGTAACTGGCTCGATCTACCTACTTCCAGGCAAACCAAAACTAACCAAACCTATATCATTTACGAAGTAGTTTTAAACTGTTCTTCGTTCAGACTACAAAGATAATTTGAACTATTGAGTTGTCATCCGACATGGTATGTCATATATAAAAAAAGCCCGTCGTTTAATACGACAGACTTTATGTTTTTTGCATTCGAAATTTTTATTTTGATGCATAAAAATTTACAGGCAGATAATCTGAAGTATTAAAGTCAAAAGGAGCATCCTCTTCCTCATTCAATATTTCAAGCGCAGCTAAGATAGATTCGTCTTCACTATAGGCATTGAAATCTATAGGTAAGTAATCTAAAGTATCAAATTCAAAAGGGGCATCTTTCTCTTTATCGTTAAGTAATTCAAGTGCAGCTAAAATAGACTCTTCTTCGCTATAGGCATTGAAATCTGAAGGCAAGTAATCCAAAGTATCAAATTCAAGAGGGGCATCTTCCTCTTCATGCAATGCATTATATTCTTCCCTCATTTTAATATCAGAAACTGTTGGTAAAACATGATTTGTACATGTTATTTTTTCTGAATCGAGAGGAATCCTCTGGCAATTTGGTGTTACAAACTCTGTTTGTATAGTTGTTTGTTGTTTTTCAGCACTTTCATTTGCGTTGGAAATCAGTACTGCAAATACTATTGTAAAGACGGTGATGATTATTTTTAAGTTTTTCATTAGGTTATTATTTAGATTAAATATTTAGTTAGACTTGTATACTTAACAGAACGACATTTGATCAGTTATGTTACAGAATTTGATACTTAGAGACTATGAATTAAGAAATATTTAACGATTTTTCATGGTTCCTTAATACCTTATTAACAAAATAGACCATGTTTTAGCTTTGATGATCTCTATCAATTAATTCGTTGACAGAGATCATTTAAAATTTGTAATAAGATTAATAACTTAGATGAAAATTATTAATTTAAATCATATTAGCATGAAAATAATAACTAGTAAAATCAATCAGTATTGGGTTCACTTTCAGGCAGGACGCATTGAAAACAAGCTTACGCACCCCCGAACTATAATCAAATGTTATTTTAAGGATAACTATGTGCTTCAACTAAGCTTCTATCCTGATAAAAAAAACCTACCTGAAAATTATTACGATATGAACTCTAACTTAGTCTATTTGCGTTATTCAATGTCTATGTATAGTAAAGTACTGGATATTTTAAGAAATGAAAAGCCTATTTATTTTAGTTTTTCTGAAATTTCAAAGCTAGGGTATATAAGGACAGGTAAAGAACCGGTAGGTGAAGGAGAAATAGAGCAAAGAGAATTAGAAGGAGCGACAGATCTATAGCTTTTTGACCATTATTTGGTTAAGACGAAGTCTAAATTTTTATTTCCTGATTCTGAAACAGCAGCACATAGTAATTAATTCAGAATAATTGATACCTATTTAATAAGTTATAAAATGTAATTGGCTTATTATGTTTATCTATTGATTTTTTTTGAGTAATTATTATGTCTTTTGAATTGAATGATCTTGCCATCTTTATCTCTTTCGAATACCATTGTTTCGCCTAATTCTTTATTATCTCTTATTCTACGAAAAATATCATTTTCAATATGTTTATAAAAAGTCATTGATTTGCCTGGAGATTCAGACGGAAGTGAAAGGGATACCAATTTGCCTTCCCATGTAGAAATGTATACTTCACT